>JAPKZH010000494.1 GCA_026393905.1 Candidatus Aminicenantota bacterium | reverse complement strand
GCTCGTTGGCCAGGACCGTCCGGCACTGCGGACACCAGTTGACCCAGCTCTTTTTGCGGAAGGCCAGGCCTCGCTCGAACATCTTAAGGAAGATCCACTGGTTCCATTTGTAATACTCGGGAAGGCAGGTGTTGACCTCGCGTGACCAGTCGTAGGCAATCCCCATCCTCAGCAGCTGCGTCTTCATGTGATCGATGTTATCGAGCGTCCAGGTCTGAGGATGAATGCCGTGCTTGATGGCGGCGTTTTCGGCCGGCATGCCAAGCGCGTCCCAACCGATGGGGTGGAGGACATTGAATCCTTTCATGGTCATGAAGCGCCCGATGACGTCGCCGATGGAATAGTTGCGGACGTGCCCCATATGGATCCGGCCCGAGGGGTAGGGATACATCTCGAGGAGGTAGAACTTCGTTTTGCCGGGATCCTGGCGAACCTCGAATGTCTTCTCGTCCGCCCAGATCTTCTGCCACTTTTCCTCGATCCGCTCGAAATCGTATTTACCGGTATCGTTGCTCATGGCTCCGACGGTCCTTATTTTTCCGTGACCTTATCAGGGAGACGGAGAGGGGATAAAATCCACTCAATCTTAGAAGGATTAAACCTAAAAGTCAAATTTCCCCAGAGTGGCGGGCGCTTACCTCCATCATCACATTTCAGGGCAATGCTTATCCAATTTGACTCTCTTCACCTTTGCGATCAGATCCTCGTTTCGCCAAGCTCCTCCAAAAAATCGGCCTGGAGAAATAAGCGCCAGCCCAGGAAACGCCTAGACAGCGATTCTGAACCTTCCCCGAAAAAACTAGAGAAAAAACGGCCTAGAGAAACGTCTGTCCATTCGGAGCTCCAAGAAGATAACGGAGGAATGCCGCGGCCGAGGTACTGGCCGCCGCCTTGTCTGCAAGCGCGGCGAATGATGCCCCATCGCGGTGCGGGCTTGACAATATAATTATACACCTTATAATGTGTATATATAGGTGTATAATATGCGAACAAATATCGTAATCGATGACCGATTGATGGAAGAAGCTATGCATCTATCCGGAGCGAAAACAAAAAGAGAAGCGGTCCAGAAAGCCCTTGAGGAATTCATTAGCAACCGAAAACGGCTCAACCTGAAAGAGATCAAGGGAAAAATTCAATTCGCCGAGGGCTATGATTATAAAAAAATGAGGCCGCGATGATCCTGGTCGATACCTCTGTCCTGATTGATTATCTCCGGGGAAATGAAAATAAGGGCAGCAGGGCCTTTGACCGCATCCTTGAAAGAGGTATCCCTTTCGGAATCAATCATTTCATTTATCTCGAAACTCTTCAGGGCTGCCGGACTGAAGAAGACTTTAAGACCCTCAAGGAATATCTGGATACCCAAATCTTTTACGACCTTAAAGCAGGCAGAGAGTCTTACGCCGAGGCGGCAGGAATGTATTTGATGTTGAGGCAGAAAGGCATCACGGTCAGCAGCACGATGGACTGCCTGATCGCCTTGACGGCCATAGAAAACGACCTTTATCTTCTGCATAACGACGCCGATTATAGCCGGATCGGCGAACATTTCCCGTTGAAAATCTGGGATATTCAATAACTTCATGATATCTCAATTGGCTATCGAATTTTCCGGACGTTTCTGCTAATATTCCGTCCTTGGCTCTGAGTTCACGAGAGTCGCTTATGCAAGTCATAACAGTCGATAACCTGCGAAAGGCCTATGGTGATGTCCGGGCCGTGGACGGCGTTTCTTTCGAAATCCGTCCGACAGAGATTTTTGGCATGGTCGGCCCTAACGGGGCGGGCAAGACGACCACGATCGAATGTCTGGAGGGGCTGCGCCGACCCGACAGCGGAAAAGTCCATGTCCTGGGACTCGATCCGCAGAGGCAGGGCTACGAGCTCCGCCAGCGGATCGGCGTCCAGCTCCAGGAAGGATCGCTTCCCGACCGTCTCAGGGTCGGCGAGGCGATGGAGATTTTCGCCTCATTTTACCAGAAACCCGTCCAATGGCGGCCGCTCGTCGAACTTCTCGGCCTCGCCGATAAATTCAAAGCCCCGTTCGGCAAGCTCTCGGGGGGCCAGAAGCAGCGCCTGCTCATCGGCCTGGCCCTCGTCAACGACCCCGAACTCGTCTTTTTGGACGAATTGACGACCGGCCTCGATCCGCAGGCGCGGCGGGCGATGTGGGACATGGTGAAGGGCATCCGCGACAGGGGAAAAACAGTTTTCCTGACGACCCATTACATGGAGGAAGCCGAACATCTGTGCGACCGATTGGCCATCATCGACCACGGGAAAATCGTCGCCCTCGATTCCCCGCAGAACCTTATCGCTGGGCTGGACGCTGAGAATCGAGTGGTCTTCAGCGTGAAAGAAAAAATCGATGATGCCTTTTTCCGCAAAATCCCGGGAGTAACGCGCGTCGGTCAATCCCAGGACCGCGTCATCATTTACGGCAAAGGCGACGGCCTGCTCGTCCGGATCGTCATGGCGCTCGAGTCGGGACGAATCCATTTCCGCGACCTCCGCACCGAGCAGCCGAACCTGGACGATGTCTTCATCGCCCTGACGGGAAAAGAGATGAGGGATTAGGAGGCGGCCATGCGGGGATTAGGAAAACTCGTCCTCATGCAGATCAAGCTCTATCTACGCGAGCCGGCGGCGATCTTCTTCACGGTAATCTTCGCGCCGATGCTCCTCGTCCTGTTCGGGGCGATCTACGGAAACAAGCCCAGTCCGTTTTTCGGCGGCCGCGGCACCATCGATATCTCCGTTCCTTCCTACATCGCTTTGATCATCATCTCGGTGGGGTTCATGGGAATTCCCATCGCCACCGCCGCCAATCGCGAAGCCGGCGTTCTGCGGCGTTTCAGGACAACACCACTGCGTCCCGCGGCCTATATCCTCGCCAACATCGCCGCTTACTATCTCATGACCCTGGCCGGCGTCATCGTGCTTGTCATCGTCGGCAAAGCCGGATACGGCATGCGCTTCAGCGGCAATGTTCTTTCCTGCTGGTTGGGGTTCACCCTCAGCGCGCTGGCTTTTTTCGCCCTGGGATACCTTGTCGCCGGTCTGGCGCCCACCGCCCGCATCGCCCAGGCGGTCGGGATGATTCTCGCCTTCCCCATGATGTTTCTCGGCGGCGCCACCATCCCCATGGAAGTCCTTCCCCAGAGCGTCCGGAATTTCGGACGCTTCATCCCCTCGACCTACGTCGTGACGTTGATGCGGGGCCTTTGGTCCGGCGAAAGCTGGGCCAAACATCTTACCGAAGCGGCAATTCTCGGCGGGGTGCTCGCCGTGGGCATGCTTCTTGCGGCCCGGACCTTCCGCTGGGAATAGAAGCAGCCGACACCAAAGCCCGCCTGAGAATCGCCTATGCGGATTCTTTGAGCTGAGCCTATTTTTATTTCAAACGAAATCGATGCATTTAAGAAAAAATCCAGATTCTATAAACTTCTTCTCCTTATGGGGGGGTTGAAAGGATGCGTCCGGAAATTTTTAACCATTCACCCCTTGGGTGAAGATATTGCTTGACATCGAAAGCATCGCAAAGTATGATAAGTATTCACCCAAAGGATGAAGGCTATTTTGCCAAGATCGGAAGGCCTTAGTGCAGGTAACATTTCGCACGAAAAAGCTCGACAAATGCTATAGAGATTTTCAAGGGGCTAGCCGAGAATGGGGAAATGATGTTGCCCGCAAATATATTCAACGTATCGACATCATTCAAGAAACCGCAAACATGAGAGATTTATCCGCGCTGCCTGGCCTAAATTGTCATGAATTGAAGGGCGATCGAGCCGGACAATATGCAATTACTCTATTGGGATTTTGGAGACTTATATTCACTCTGCAGGACGAGCCAATGGAAATCGTGCGGGTGGAGGAAGTGAGCAAACACTATGGCGACTGAAAAACAAATATTTTCGAATCTGCCGATCCCGCCGGGCGATTACCTCGCCGAAGTCTTGGCCGTCAAAGGCATCAGCCAGGTGGAACTCGGTCGTAGAATGGGCCGTCCGGCGCAGGCCATTAATGAAATTATCGCAGGCAAAAAGGCGATTACTCCGGATACGGCACTTCAACTCGAGAGAGCCCTGGGTGTACCGGCTTCTATTTGGACTGGATTAGAATCGAGATTTCAACTAATCAAAGCTCGCCAATGGGAAACAAAACAATTGAAAAAAGACCTAACATATCTCGACCAAATACCATATAGGCAATTGGCGAAAATGGGTCTCGTCAAGCATTTCCGGAATAAAATCGACAGAGTTCGTGAACTCCACGCTTTTTATGGCGTCTCGGCGCTAGCCAATATGACGAACGTCGAGGCTTATGCGCCGGCTTTCCGCTGTTCGAGAAACAAAGATGCTTCTCCCTATGCCCTCGCAGCCTGGCTTAAGAGCGCGGAAATGCAAGCCGAAGAAATAGTGACCAAATCTTTTTTAAAAAAACATTTGCAGGCTTGCCTATCGAAAATTCGAGGATTCATCCTGGAGCCGGTAGAAGAAATTGAGGAAAAATTGCAGAGCACTCTGGCCGATTGCGGAATCGCATTTGTTCTGATGCCTCATTTGCCCAGGACTTACGCCCACGGGGCGACGTTTTGGCTCAACCCAGAAAAAGCC
>JAPKZH010000595.1 GCA_026393905.1 Candidatus Aminicenantota bacterium | reverse complement strand
GCCCCAGGAGGTCGGGGCGGAGATCCTGAGGCTAGCGGCCGCCGTCGCCCGGACAAAGGCCGAGCTCATCGAGATCAAAGAAAAAATCCGGGAGAAAGTCGGCGCCGAGCATGCCTACATTTTCGAAGCGCACCTGCTGATCCTCGAGGATCACACGCTCGCCGCGAGCCTGGAGCGGATCATCAAAGAGGAGAAGGTCAAGGCCGAGTGGGCGCTTTCCGAGATCCACACCCGATACCAAAAAATCTTCGACTCGATCAGCGATGAGTATTTCCGGCTGAGGAAATCCGACGTGTCGGATGTCCTGGCCAAGATCTACGGGCACCTGGAGCTCAAGCGGGACAAGAGGAAGGACGACGACGGCGAGAAGATCCTCGTCGCCCATGACCTTCTGCCCTCGGAAGCGGCCACGAGGCTCAGTCAAGGAAACGTCCTGGCTGTCGCCCTGGATATGGGAGGCCAGACGTCTCACGCCGCCATCCTGGCCCGGTCGATGAACATTCCCACCGTTGTCGGTCTCCATAACGGCACCCAGAGGATCAAGAGCGGAGATATCCTCATCGTTGACGGGACCGACGGCGAGATCATCGTCAACCCTCCTCCCGCCGTCCAAAAGGAGTTCCTCAGCAAGAAAGATAAATATAACAATTACCGGCGTGAACTCAAGAAGATGGCCAAGTGGAAATCGGTCACCCTGGATGACGTCCGGTTCTATCTCATGGCCAATATCGAACTTCCGGAGGAGATCAGTCATGCCTTTTCCTACGGCGCCGAGGGCATCGGCTTGTTCCGTTCGGAATTCATCTATCTCCAGAGGACTTCGCTGCCGACGGAAGAGGATCATTTTGAGATCTATTCCCGGCTGGCCAAGGAAGCTTATCCTTTCCCGGTCTATATCCGGACGATCGACATCGGGGGGGAAAAAAGCCTCCCCCAGCTACAAATCGAGCTGGAGCCCAACCCGGCCTTGGGTTTGCGGGCCATCCGGTTCTCTTTGAAAAACAGGGACCTGTTCAAGATCCAGCTCCGGGCCATCCTCAGGGCCAGCGTTCTTAAGAACATCCGCATCCTGATCCCGATGATCACCGAGGTCGAGGAGGTCGGCGAAGTGAAGCACCTCTATGGCGAGGTCAAGGAGGAGCTCGAGGCCAAGAAGATCAAGTTCGACCGGAACATCCCGCTGGGAGTGATGATCGAGGTCCCGGCGGCGGCGGCCATGACGGATATCCTGGTCAAGGAAGTGGACTATCTCAGCATCGGGACCAACGACCTCATCCAGTATTATTTGGCCGTCGACCGGTCGAACGAGTATGTCTCCTATCTCTATAAACCGCTCCATCCGTCCGTGCTCAGGCTGATCAAGTTCATCATCGACGCGGCCGCCAAAGAAGGCAAGGATGTGGCGATCTGCGGAGAGATGGCGGCCGACCCGCTCTCGGCCATCGTCCTGCTCGGGTTCGGGCTGAAGAAATTCAGCATGAACCCGATCTTCATCCCCAGGATCAAGAAAGCTTTGCGGGCCGTCGAATACAAGACCGCCCGCCGCGTCGTCCATCAGGCCCTGGCCCTCAAAACGGCCCAGGAGATCGAGGAATACCTGATCGAGAAGCTGCTGGTGAAGCACCCGTGCGTGTTCCTGATGGGGCAGTAAAAATCATTTCCCAGAATTTCTCGTCAGGTCGATAATCTCGACTTCATAAACGAGGAGTCCTGCCGAAATGTATACCGGATGCCATAAAGGACCTTGTGTTTCTCCCTTGTGTCCCGAGCTTCCTATTTAGGGCCGGAAGACCGAAAGCTTCAATTCGCGGATGAGGCGGAAGTGCCGATGATCGCCGGTGCAGAGCGGGAAATGATTCTCCGCGGCGGTGGCCGCGATGAGGGCGTCCGCGACCCTCAGTCCGGACGAGAGTCCGAATTCCTCCATATAGATCGAAGCTCGATGGCCGATGTTTTCGGTCAGCGGGAGGTTTGCAATTGCGCATTCTTTGAGGAAGTCCCTGATGAGGCGCGTTTCGCCCCTGTCGGCCGCGCCCTGAAGAAGTTCCATGAAACTGACCACGGAGAGAGAACGATCGGCATCCTGATCGATCAGCCGGGCCGCCTTGGCGTTTCCCCGGAAAACCCAGATGAGGACGTCCGTGTCATAGAGCATGGCGCGTTTTTCGAAGTTTGGCGACGACGCCGTGAACGCTCTTCATATCGGCCCGGTCCCGCCACATGCCGAAGGCACGATGGCTCATGGCGGAAACGGCCTTTTTGGGCGGACTCGAGGCGGGGACGATCACGCCCTTCACCTTCCCCCGATAGAATAATGTCACGGACTGATTCCGGTCCAAGGCCTTGACGATCTCCCTCGACCGCTTCCGCAGATCTAAAAACGTAGCTTTCATGACCGTCCTATCAGCGCTTAATTGATCACTTGAAGTGTACATTTAATTCATTCTCCTGTCAACCGCATTTTCCGCTTTTCCCATCGATCATCGGTGCCAAGATATTCTAAAATCTTAATCGATTCCGATTGAATTCGGTAGCTCTCGGGCCTGAGGTCATTATCAGCCTTTCGACATTTAGCTTCGATGATGCTGTACTTCTTGAATTGTTTGTCCGAATCAAGATCTCGAAAAGGAAGGGTTGCTTATTTAAGCGTTTGCCCTTAGGGTCGTGGATTCTGGGGAGTGAATCCGCATTATGATCCACGACCTCAAGCCCTATCCTGCTATGAGGGGCTCCGGCGTGCCGTGCACGTTCTTGACTTCGTCTGCGCGCCGGAGATACGATCCTCGCGGGAATGAGCGCCAGGCTTCTGTTTTTCGACTGCGAAACGACGGGGTTGCCCAGCCGCCGCAACGCGTCCCCGCGCGACGTTTCCGTCTGGCCCCGCCTGGTCCAGCTCGCTTGGGGTTTTTTCGACCCGCTCGGAAACACGGAGGGCGTCCACTGTCATATCGTCCGGCCCAAGGGATTCCGGATTCCGGCCGAGGCGACGGAGATCCATGGAATTTCGCACGCCCGGGCCGTCCGGACGGGGAAAGACTTGGACGAAGTCCTGGATGAGTTTTTGGACGCCGTCGACCATCCCGAGATCTCCCTCGTGGCCCATCATCTTGCCTTCGACCTCGGCGTCGTCGGCGCCGAGCTCGTCCG
>JAPKZH010000188.1 GCA_026393905.1 Candidatus Aminicenantota bacterium | reverse complement strand
GATGTCGAAATTGAAGCTCACCCTTTGTTTATCCTGGGACATCCAAGGAGTGGGACAACTCACCTCCACAACCTACTCCTTCTTGATCCCGAATTTGCCGCTCCCACATTGCTTCAGGTCTTCTTCCCTCACGCATTTCTCCTGACCGAGCGCTTCTTTTCGAGAACATTGGGTTCTCGGCTGCCCACGACGCGTGGCTTTGATAATGTGGAACTGGGACTCGGAACCCCTCAAGAAGAAGAATTAGCGCTCTGTTCTCTCGGCGCTCCCTCGACTTATATGAGCCTGCTCCTTCCAAAACGAATCGATGAATATGCGAAATATTTGAGTTTACGAGAATTGTCGTCCGACGACGTCGAGAGATGGAAAAGCATCTATGTCAAGTATTTAAGGAAATTGACGTTCAGGTTTGATCGTCGGCTCGCCCTAAAATCATCGCCCAACACAGCCCGGATCCAGACTCTCCTGGGGCTTTTTCCCGACGCGCGATTCGTCCACATCTCCCGGCACCCCTACAGCCTATTCCAATCCTACCGAACCTTCTTGATTTACTTATACAAGAATTATGCGTTTCTCCAAAAGCCGGACATGGGCGATTTGGATAATGATATTCTTCAGTATTACACCCCCCTGCTGGCAAAGAACCGGTTCCATAATCTCAGATTCGAAGACCTGGAGAAATCCCCCCTGTCCGAGATGAAAATCCTATACGAGAAGCTTGATCTCCGCGGCTTCCAAACCGTCAAACCGAAGATCGAGAGCTACGTCGAACGCACCAGCCGATACCAGAAAAACGTGTATCCCGGGTTGACGGAAGCAGAAAAGAGCAAGATCCTTTTCGCCTGGAAACGGAGCTTTGAGGTTTGGGATTATGAATGTTGAGCATGAGGCGTCGATGCTCGTCAAGAAGGACTGATCAGACTGTCTTTTTCATGGCTTTCCCAGCCCCCAGCCGATAGAGTCCCGGCATGAACCTATAGGCCCAGGACAGAAGATATGTTTCCGGCGATATCCGAACGAAGGCCCGATTTCGATGCGCTGTAGGGACCGACATACGGCAAAGGGGCCAGGCCGTTGGCCGAAGAAATATTGACGAAATGGCCGTGCCCTTCCCCAGAGCGATCCTCATCGGATCGTCCCGATATTCATGGTTTTTGATATTTGACAGGCCTGATCGGTTCTCCGAAAATTCTGTACTCATCCAGCACGCAGGAATGGACCATTTTCCCTTTCCAGGGGATCAGGTTGATGCAGCCATCACAGAAATTTTTTTCGTCGTCGATGATTTCCGTGGGCTGAACCAAATTTATGCACTGGAGATGGACTTTCCGGAACAGCCTCGATGGATGACGAACCGAAGCTTTCAAAAAACGCCGGAACGCTTTCCGGATTTCCCTGTCCAAGGCTGAGCCGAGGAAGATGATTTTGCTCGGCCGCGGCGTCCGCACCAGGGATGTATACCTTCCCGTGAAGAAGTGGTGAAGAATTTGGATCAGTTCGATCGATCGGGCGCCACAAACGCCGTACGACCCATCCCTGCAGCCGATCGGAACGATGACTAAGAACTTGTTCGTAGAAGAATCCACAGTCCCATTTAAAAAAGCGCAAGGCCGGAGATCCGGATTCATCTGTTGAACGAGTTCGAACATCTCGTCCGAGGTGATATCAATTTCCTGGGTCGAATCCGCAGAGCATTGGATCCGACCAACATCCACACTCTCGTTTCCGGCCCGGTACTCGATTCCCTCGGAGACGAGCAATCCCCGCATGGCAATCAGACTGAGGCTGTGGACTTTGTCGATATTGGCCAAGCCCCAGCGTACGATCTCAGGCAGGGCGCCTAGATTCGTCCGAGTCATGGTGATGTTATATCCACATTTTACTCCCCTGAGCTCAGAAACCATGTCGGCGTAGTACTGACGAAGTTGGTTCGCCTCGATTTCATCTTTTCCTTCCCATCCGGGTCTCTGCTGGCCGCTGTCCACGTGAAAATAAAACTGGGCAAGGCCGGCCTTTTTTAGCTCAAAGGCATATTCCCGCGTAAGGCGTTCGCCGTTCGTCATCAAGACCGGCTTCATGCCCTGCTTCGAGATGAAGTCCACGACGTCAAGCAGATGTGGATAGATCAGAGGCTCCCCTCCGGCAATCGCGACTCGCTCGCAGTTGGTAGCTCTCTGACACATGAGGACCTCGTCCTTAATCACCTCTAACGGCCGATGTCCTTCGAGCCGATGCCTGAAGCATCCTGGACAAAACAAATCACAACTGTCCGTGACTTCTATCCATGTGCCGGGATTGTCAACCTGGGACCAAGGAAATCTGTACAAGTCGTTTCTCTGCAGAGCCATCATCTCCTCCGGAAGCTCTTTGCTTTCCCCTTTCGATTTTATCGAATTGGCTATAGGAATTTGTTAGTCGGCGTCCCCGGTCGAGTATGCGCTGTTGATGCCCGTGTCCCCTCCGGCGATCGAAAGGCAGTGTATATCATGAGTTCAAAATGAGTCAAGAGCCGACGCCGGAAAAGAAATGACGTGGCGGCCGCCGCCGATGCGGACGGCATTTTTAATGGCCCCATAAGTCAATCCGGTGGCGAGTTCACAGGCTTTGCCGAGCGGATTTCCCAGCGCCAAATAGCAGAGCAGGCTCGAAGAAAAGAAGCAGCCTGTGCCGTGGACGTCTTTTTTAATTTTCCGATTTCCGAAGAGAAAGGTCTGCTTGCCGTCGAAGAGAATATTGACGGCCTCTTTCTCCAGATGGCCGCCTTTGAGGAAACATGGGATGTCGGTCAGCTCATAGATTTTCTCCGCCGCTTCTTTCATGGACTCCAAGGTCCGGACCTTTCGGCCGGTAATGAGGCCCGCTTCCTCCAGGTTCGGCGTGAGGACGGAAGCCCGGCCGCGGATTTTCCGGACGAAGGAGGGGATGGCTTCTTTTTCCAGGAGCCATGCGCCCGAGCTCGACCGAAATACGGGGTCGATCACGCGCGGGATCTTTTTGTTCGCGGCCAGAATCGTAGCGATAATTCCGACGTTTTGGGCTGAGCCGGCCATGCCGATCTTGATGCCGGCAAAAGAAAGGTCTTTGGCCAGCGTATCATACTGGTTTTTGAGAGCTCGAGCCGGAGGGCAAAAAACATCTTGCACGGCCCGAGTGTTCTGGATGGTTATGGCCGTCACGATCCCGGCGCCGTGAAAACCGAAATCGTGGAAGACCTTGAGGTCGAGAAGCACACCGGCCCCACCCGAAGGATCGTACCCGGCCGCCGATAAAAGGACTCTTTTCATGAAAGGAACGGCTCGATCTTTGCTTTATTAGAATCTAATCCCGATCCCGGCTTTTGTCAACTTGGATCTTTCCTCGAAATTGCCGTAAGACGAACATTCAGCCTGTCATCGCGAGGAGCAACGCGACGTGCCGATCCTCGGATAACGCGTCATTGCGAGGCACGGAGTGCCGTGGCAATCTCATGCCCTCTGTGCAAGAAGCGGAGATCCTTCGCTTCGCTCAGGATGACCCAAAGGGTCGGATTGCCACGCGCCCAAGGGGCGTTCGCAATGACCCGAGGATCAATAATTTTTCATTCCTAGAAGTCTTTTAAAGTTTCCCCGATTCTTTACGGCCCAATCTCGTTGTGCTAAACTCCTGTCGGCCATGAATGCACGGGCTCACGCGTTTGTTTCGGGAAGGGTTCAAGGAGTGTTCTTTCGCGACCATACCCGGCGATGGGCGTCGTCGCTCGGCCTCAAGGGCTGGGTGCGGAACGTCTACGACGGCCGCGTCGAAGTCGTCGCCGAAGGGGAAAAAAGCAAGGTCGAAGCCCTGATCAGCAGGCTTCGGGAAGGTCCCAAGATGTCGCGGGTCGAGAATGTCGACGTTAGCTGGGAAGAATACACCGGCGAATTCGATGATTTCCGGGTGGCCTATACCTCGTTCTGAGATCTCAATTAGGGCGTTTTTTCTGCTCCAGAAATTTTTTCCGGCAATCCTTGGAACAAAAAAAGTATTCCTGGCCGTCGATCACTTCCCGGAGGGCTTCTTCCTTGGGGACATACATGTTGCAGGCCTCGTCCTTGACCATCATTCCGGAC
>JAPKZH010000430.1 GCA_026393905.1 Candidatus Aminicenantota bacterium | reverse complement strand
GCCGAAAAGATTGAAAAATGCCGCCGGGCTGTCGAAGTTGTACGTTCAGGCAAGCCTGATTTTGACGCCCATTGGAAAAAATAGCGGAGGAAATAGATGGTTTTTTCGCCTATTTTTAGTGTTCATTAATAATGAACTTACGATGATTATGAACGAATTATAGTAAGTTTTTTTTACAAATAAATTAGATAAGTATTGACTTTTGTTCATAATTTTGCTATGTTCATAATAAATGAACATAAAATAAAGCTGAACAAAGCCATGAGAAGAACTAAAAAAGGTTTTGAAGAACAAATCTTAACACTTGCCATCGAGGCATTTCAAAAAAACATTCCTGCCAAGGTGAATATTGAGGTCTTAGCAGAGGAACCGGCTTACATATATGCATATCGGCCGGACCGAAAACTTAGAATGATAATTCAAGAGAGAGCTATAAATTATAATGCCGAGATAAAGAACACAATTACTAAAGAAACTCGACTTCTTATGCTAATGAACAAGGAGAAATTGGATCTTCCGCTTTTGCTGATCACACGGTATGTTAATCCACAGATGGCGGAGCAACTAAAGCAAGACGGCATAGAATTTATGGACACGGCCGGAAATGCATTTATCAATGCGCCCACTCAACCGCCCTTTTACATTTTTGTTAAAGGGAATAAGCCCCCGGAAATTCTAGAACTTGGACGCCCTAGAAGACGTTTCAAGCCCGTCGGATTGAAAATAGTTTTTGCTTTTTTATGCAACCCCGGATTTGAGAATAAAACCTATAGAGAAATCGCTGCCGTCACAAATGTCGCACTCGGCACGGTCGGATGGATCATGAGAGAGCTAAAGGAACTGGGCTTTCTCTTGGACATGGGCAAGCGCGGCCGTAAACTCATCCAAAAAGAGAATCTTTTCCGGGAGTGGGTGGTTGCTTATCCGGAGCGTCTAAGGCAGAAGCTGATTCTCGGACGCTTCAGCGGAGAACTTGATTGGTGGCAACACGTGAAGCTTGATCCGCTAACAGCACAGTGGGGGGGAGAAGTCGCTGCTGCGAAACTGACACAATATCTAAAACCCGGGATAGCGACAATCTACATAGATGCTCGGCAGCTCGATCGATTATTGTTAGGCAATAGACTCAAAAGAGACGTTATTGGAGATGTAGAAATCCTTGAAAGATTTTGGCAGCCTGGCAAAAAGCTGGAAGACAGTGAACTCGTCCACCCCATCCTAATTTATGCAGATCTTCTGGCAACAGGAAATGAGAGAAACCTCGAGGCGGCGAAAATTATCTATGACCGAAATATTATTCGACTTATCAGGGAAGATTGATCAGCAGAAGATAGAAGCGCTTTCTTTACTAAAGAAAGTTGCAGATTCTCTGAGTATTCCTTTCTTTGTCGTCGGCGCTTCAGCTCGAGATTTTATCCTTGAGTACTGTTATAACATTCGATCTCCCAGGATGACTCAAGATATCGACCTGGGTGTTGAGGTAGCCGGTTGGGACGATCTTAACAAGCTATCAGAATCATTGCTATCAACCGGCAGATTCTTCGCGTCAAGGGAACGGCATAGATTTCAATTCGGTTCCGTGCTCATTGATATAATTCCCTTCGGCCCCATTGAAGATGAGAGAGGAAGAATCTCCTGGCCCCCTGAACACGAAATCGTTATGAGTATTGGAGGCTTTAGCGAGGCCTTCAAAAACTCGGTCACCCTAAGATTGAGTTCAAGCCCTGAGCTTAAGATCAAGGTCCCGACTTTACCGGGCTTGGCTTTAATGAAAATAATTTCTTGGAAAGATAAATATCCAGAACGGAGAAAAGATGCCGAGGATCTTCTGTTCGTTATGCAGAACTATGAAGAAGCCGGCAATTTTATTAGGCTTTATGATCACGAACAGGACTTATTGAAAGAAGAGAATTTTGAAGTCCAACCTGCCTGTATCCGGCTGCTTGGTCGTGATATGGCCGTGATTGCAGATCCTGATACTTTAGGCACTGTCAGAGCGATATTGGACGAAGAAACAACGGAGCATTCACGATACAGGCTTGTTACAGATATGGTCAGGAGCACGCCCGATTCGAATGATAGATTCGAAAAGGTAGTTTTACAGGTCGCCAAACTGAGGCAGGGCTTTAATGAAGTACATTGCTAAAGGAACACGAAAACAGATACCTGCTTGTCTTCCAGGAGAAGCTTGTCGGTGCTTTTGATTCCTATGAAAGCGGCAGAAGAGGTCGTTCGGCTTTTTGGAATGGATGCGAACCTTCTCGTTCATCATTTGGTAGCAAAGGAACCGTTGAATTTTATAGTTGAGGCTCAGATTTGATCAATTTGTCGCTTGTCCCTTAAGAAGATTTGATTGCCTGATTGGGCGAGATATCCTCATGCATTGGCACGTTTCATATAACGGCCCAGATGGTTCGATCGTCATCTGTGATTGACCTTCGTCTTTGATAGGACACGGCTAACCAGGGTCAATTTCCCCGAGAATGAAGAGCGGCCCGAGAAAGGGCATATACAAGTAGCCTGGCCAGAAAAAGTGGGGACGTCCCCACAATTGTACCAATGTTGGTTATAAATATTTATCCTTTCCTAAAGGATAATAATATGCTATATTATCCTTCGGAGAAGGATAAATGAGAGAACTTATCAGGCAGAAGATTGTCGATTCTTTGGCTTCGCCCGTGCCGGCCTTCACGCGTCGGGACGTCCGGCTTCCCGGAGTCCCAGGCAAAACAACGGCGGTGATCGGCATGCGGCGGACAGGAAAGACCACCTTCTTGTGGCAGGTGCTGGGGGATCGGCTGAAGCAGGGCACCGCCCGCGAAGGCCTGCTCTATTTCAACTTTGAAGACGAACGCCTTGCGGGGATGAATGCTTCTGATCTGCAGATCATCGTTGAGGAATATTATCGATTGCATCCGGAATGGCGCGATAAACGAAAAACCGTCTTCTTTCTCGACGAAATCCAAGCCGTGCCGGGATGGGAGCCCTTCGTCCGCCGGCTGCTTGATACGGAGAAAATCGAAATTTTCATTTCCGGGTCATCGGCGCGCCTCTTGAGCCGCGAAGTCGCCACCAGCATGCGCGGCCGGGCTATGGAAGCGCTCGTCCACCCTTTCAGCTTTCGCGAATATCTCCGGCATCGTGGAAAGGAACCAAAGGCATCTTCCGATCAAATGACCAAGGCCGATCGATCCGCTTTGGAGAAGGATCTCCTGGAATATTTCGCTAGCGGTGGGTTCCCAGAAGCCCAAAACGCGGCCGTGCGGGACCGTTACGAGCTTCTTCGAGGATATGTCGATACGGCCCTTTTCCGTGACGTTGTCGAGCGCCATTCCGTGACTCATGTCGCGGCGTTGCGCTGGATGGTGAGACATCTGCTCGGAAACGCCGGCGGCTCCTTCAGCGTCAATAAATTCTACAACGACACGCGATCCCAGGGACTGGCTGTGGCCAAGGATACGCTGCATGACTATCTCTCGTATCTGGAGGATGCTTTTCTCATTCGAATGGTCTCGATCGCCTCGAAGTCGGAGCGCCGCCGGATGGTGAATCCGCGCAAAATCTATCCGATAGATCCCGGCCTGATCCCGATCTACGACCGGACGGGAAATGCGGACTCAGGACATATGCTGGAAACCTGTGTCATGCTCGAACTGGAGCGCCGGGGGGCCGATATCGCCTATATTAGGACGCAATCCGGATATGAGATCGATTTCCTTGCCCTGTTTCCTGATGGACGGGAGGAGTTGATTCAAGTCTGCGCCGACTTGGACGACCCGGTTGTGCGCGATCGGGAAGTTCGGGCGCTGTTGGACGCGGCCGGGGAACATCCCCGCGGCGGCTTGAATATAGTGACGCTGCATCCCGAATCGGTGAGTGGTCTGCCGGAGAGGATTGCTTTCCATTCCGCCGCCCGCTGGTTGTTGTCGTGAAAGCCAGGGTCAATTTTCCCGAGAATAAAGATCTCTTGACATTAATAAGAAAGAAGCATATAAAATATGCAGGAGTATGAAATGGTAAGAAAGACGGTCGCTATGGACGAGGACCTTGTCAATGAGCTCGATCATTTTGCCAAGAGCCAGGAGAGGGATTTTTCCAGCGCTCTTCGATACGCTTTAAGAATCGGTCTGCTGGCGCTCGAGAACCCTGAATTGACCATAGAGGAAATCAAGGACATCATCGAGGCCC
>JAPKZH010000621.1 GCA_026393905.1 Candidatus Aminicenantota bacterium | reverse complement strand
CGCTTTCTCAAACAGCGGGCTCGAAACGATTCCGCGCTGCTCCATCAGTTTTTCATTGCCGATGAGTACGCTCCTGTCGTCGATCTCGGCCTCGACCCCGAGGCCTTCCAAAGCGCGGAAATTTTTGGCTTCGGGCAGGATAAAAGCGCTCTCCCGGGCTTTTCTGGCGATCGCTTCGCCCAGGGGATGCTCGGAGGATCTTTCTGCCGCCGCGGCGAACTTCAGAACGTCGTCTTCGGAGAACGGAGCGAGGGCAATGACATCCGTGACGTCGGGCTCGCCCTTGGTCAGGGTGCCCGTCTTGTCGAAGACGATCGTCGTCACTTTATGGGCTGTTTCCAGGCTTTCGCCGCCTTTGATCAGGATCCCATTTTCGGCGCCCTTTCCCGTCCCCACCATGACAGCCGTAGGAGTGGCCAGGCCCAAGGCGCAGGGACAGGCGATGATCATCACGGCCACAAAATTCAACAGGGCAAAAGTCAGGGCCGGCTTTGGCCCGAAATCGAACCAGGCGACGAACGTCAGGATGGCGATGGAGATGACGATCGGGACAAAATAGCCGGCGATCACGTCGGCCAGCCTTTGGATCGGGGCTTTGGAGCCCTGGGCTTCCTGGACAAGCCTGATGATCTGGGCCAAGGCGGTGTTCTTGCCGACTTTGGTCGCCTGGAATTCGAAGCTTCCCGTCTTGTTGATCGTGGCCCCGATGACCTCGGCTCCGTTTTCTTTCTTGACGGGCATGCTTTCGCCGGTGATCATCGATTCATCGACGGCCGATTTCCCCTTGGTCACGATCCCATCGACCGGTATCTTTTCGCCCGGCCGGACGACAACGATGTCTCCTACCGCGACGTCTTTGACGGGAATATCCATTTCCCTGCCCTCGCGGATGACGCGGGCCGTCTTGGGCTGAAGCCCGATCAGCTTTTTGATAGCTTCAGAAGTCTGTCCTTTAGCCCTGGCCTCCAGCATTCGGCCAAAAAGGATGAGGGTGATGATTACCGCCGATGTGTCAAAATAGACATCGGGCATCAGGCCCCCGGCCTTGAAAAAAGACGGGACAACCGTCGCCGCTACACTGTAAAGATAGGCGGCCGATGTCCCGACGGCGATCAGCGTATTCATATCGGCATTCCGATGCTTAAAAGCGCCCCAGGCTCCCCTGTAGAACTGACCGCCGATCCAGAACTGGACGGGCGTTGTCAGCGCCCAGAGGAGAACATAATTATTGAGAAGCGAAGGAATCCATGGAAAGAAATGCGGGGAGCTTCCGATAAAAATGACGACGCTGAAGGCCAGGCCGATGAAGAATTTTCGCCTGAGATTTTTATACTCCTTTTCCCGGGCCTTCCGCTCGAAGTCCTCGTCGATCTCTCCCGAAAACTTGATCACTTTGTAGCCCGCCGATTCGATGGTGGCCCAGATCTCCTCGATGTCAATCTCGGTGGGGAGGTACTCGACCCTAGCCTTGCCAGTGGCCAAGTTGACGGCCGCTTTGAGAACACCCTTTTTTTCGAGGAGGGCCGATTCGATTTTCTGGACGCAGGAAGCGCAGACGATCCCTTCGATAAGGATATCAATAGCCATCGAAATTCACCTTTTATTCGTGCTTTCTGAACTTGATGAGAACATCGATGATCTCCTGGACTTTTCTTTCCTTTTCCTGGGGGCCGCGGTCGGCCAGCGAATCCGCGACGCAAGTCCGGAGGTGGCGGTTGATGATATTCTCTTCAACACTTTTGATCGCCCCGACGACCGAGCTCAACTGGGTCAGGATATCGATGCAATAGCGGCCGTCCTGGATCATCTTTTGAACGCCCTTGATCTGCCCCTCGATCTTTTTCAGGCGCCCGAGTTCCTCGAGATGGGAAGGGTTCTTTTTCGTCATCTTTTCGTCCTCCGCCACGAAGCATACCATACCCCCCTATGGTATGTCAAGAGCGGCCCGCTCTTTCCAGCCCCGACAAGCTCAATCGTGGGAACAAATAAATTTACGCGCCATATTGACAGAGGATGCCGATTGTGGCCATACTAAACTAGGCGTATTAATTCGGGGGATAAGACAATGAGTATAATCCTAAAAAGAATCATTTTGACGATCCTCCTCACGGCACCCATGATGGCCAACAATTTGAAGGCCGGCGGACAAATCCTCTCCGAGCCAATCCTCCAGAAATATACCAGCGGAGGAGCCGGAACCGTTTATTATGTGGACGGGACTTCCGGCAGTGACTCGTATCCTGGAACACAGTCGATGCCCTGGAAGACGATCCGGAAAGCGGCAAATACCCTGAAAGGCGGAGATACGGCCATCGTCAATCCGGGAACCTATAACGAGAGGGTCGTTATCACCAGTTCGGGGAGCAGCGGTTCCTTGATTAGCTTCGAGGCCCAGGGGACGGTTCAATGCCAGGGTTTTACGGTCAAAGGGAATGATGTCCAGGTCAAAGGATTTAGAGTCACAGCCACTCAACCCACGTGGGATGCCGAAGGATACGGCATCTGGGTCGAAGGAACCAACTGCATCATCGAAAATAACCATGCTTATTATTGCCCGACCGGGGGAATCGTCACGACGGCGAGTTCGTCGGCCTGCACCATCAGGAACAATAAATGTCAACGAAACGCTCTGAACGGCCTAGAAATTGGCGGCGTCAGCCATCTGGTTGAAAATAATGAAATATGGGCAACGATTTGCTATCACACGCCGACAAATTGGTCCCCAAGCGGCGATGCCAATGGAATCATGGTTTGGGGGTCCGGGCACATATTCCGAAGGAATTATATTCATGACATTTCCTATAATGATTCGGAAAACCAGGGCTACGCTCCTCTTATTGATGCCTTTCAAACAGTGGCCGACGGGCGTCATCCCGGAGGCGCGACAAATGTTTTGTTCGAACGAAACCTGGTCATTCTGACCGGCTATCGAGATCCGAGCGCCCATTGTATCGCCTTCAGGTTGAGGGAGGCCGGCTTTATCACGATCAGAAACAATATTTTGATCGCCTTTGGCGGAACGGAGACGGGGGAAAATGGAGGCACCTCGCACCATGTCAAGATCCAGAACAACACCTTGATCGGCAGCCTCGCCTACCCCCCGTCCTTATGGCCGATAGGGATCAGCTTAGACTATTGCCCTTATTCGACGGTCAAAAACAATATCGTCTATGACCAGGTGAATTATCCCATCTATCTTTCGGGGTCGAGCTTTACGGGCCTCGAGATCGGTCATAATTGCACCTACAATTCCGACGGAACCACTCCCATCGGGACACCTCAGCCCAATGACCTGTGGAGCGTCAATCCCAAGTTCGTCAACGCGGCGGGGCGGGATTTTCATCTCCAATCGAGCTCTCCCTGTATCAACGCCGGAAGCGCTATCGCCGATAATATCGCTGACTACGAAGGCAATCCGCGACCGATTGGCGCAGGCTGGGATATCGGGGCCTATGAGTATACCGGTCTTCTGCCTTCCCTAAGCGCTAGTGCCAGCGCCTCTCCGACGTCAGGCCCCGTCCCTCTCACGGTCAAATTCACAGGTAGTGCCGGCGGCGGCACGCTTCCCTATTCCTATCGCTGGGATTTCGGCGACGGCCAGTCTTCCACGACTCAAAATCCGTCTCATACCTATTCCACGGCCGGAAATTACATGGCCACCCTGACCGTTACGGACCGAGTCTCTGATACTGCCAAATCCTCGGTGAACATATCCGTCGGAAATCCTGCTCTAAGTGCAACGATCACGGCTGATCCAACAGAAGGATATGATCCCCTGACTGTCGAGTTCAAAGGGAACGCCAGCGGCGGTACGGAGCCTTATGCCTACAGCTGGAATTTCGGCGACGGCCAATCTTCCACGACCCAAAATGCGACTCATACCTATTCCACAGCCGGGACTTTCACGGCAACCTTAACCGTGACAGACAGCGTCCTTGCAACTGCGACGGCAACGGAGAAAATCGATGTGGGTGTTGCTCCTTCTCTTCACGCCAACATCAATGCCTCTCTAACTTCCGGAAAAGCTCCCCTGACCGTCTATTTCTGGGGTAGGGCCAGCGGCGGCATTCCCCTTTATTCCTACAACTGGGATTTCGGCGACGGCCAATCCGGAACAGGGCAGAATCTGTTTCACATTTACTCCGGACCCGGAACTTATTCTGCCACGCTGACCGTCACGGACAGCGGCGGCAAACACAATACGACTTCAGTAAGCATTATCGTTATCCCAAAAAGTCCATACGATCCCGTCGCCCTGTTTTCTGCGACTCTCGCCCAAGGACTTCTCCCGTTGCAGGTCTTATTTGATGCTTCGGCCTCTTATGCCCCGGCGGGGAGCATCATCAGCTATGACTGGGATTTCGGCGACGGCACCGCTGGTTCGGGCAAAATCTTGAGTCACGTTTATTACAGACGAGGAACGATTCCGGCGACCTTAAAGGTCACAGACAGCTCGATGAGGACGGCGACGGCGACAAAAGAAATCCTAGTCCTTTCAAAACCGACGGCGCTTTTTACTTCTCGAATGCTGATCAGCACTGCCCCTTGGATTTTCGGCTTTGATGCCTCAGCGTCTTATGATCCTTATGGAACAATCGTGTCCTACAAATGGCTTTTTGGTGACGGGACCTCAGGCAGCGGTAAGACGATCATCCATTCGTTTCCCAAAAAAGGGACTTATACCGTGAGTTTGACGGTCATC
>JAPKZH010000168.1 GCA_026393905.1 Candidatus Aminicenantota bacterium | reverse complement strand
CCTGGTTCCAGATAGCGTTTAGAGGCATCATCCCGAGCAGAAAGATAGTTGAGTGCGTCTCGTGTTGTCAGCTGATTAGAAACGCCGACCGGAGCTCCAAAAAAATCAAGGATGGAGGAAACTCGTTCGCTAGTTTCAGGATGAAGTCCGGCGTTTTGCCATTGTTCAACAGCTAATCGGAGCTTATTAGCCCTCTCTTCGCGATCCTTTCGGAGCTTCAGGGCAAATTCATCATCAGGTTTCTCAGTCCAGGCAAACCACACTTCTCCAATAGTCATATTGTCGAAAATTTGCTTCGCCTGATTAAATCCAGAAAGATGATCCCAGTGTTCGTGAGTAACGACAACGGCATCCAGGTGTCCTTGGGTCGTTTGTTGAATGTCCTGGGCAATCTGCTCCATCATTTCTTTCGCGCTAGCTGTTCCCATGAACACGCCGCAGTCCACAAGAATGTAGATATTCCTGCCTCCTCCAGGAAATGATAACAGGAAGCAATCCCCTAGGCCTTGACAATACATACGGACTTTCATAATTATCGTCCCTCCTGACCAGACCTATGAAGGAGCGCATAAGGCTCTTCGGCTTCCATCTTTGGCAGGTCCCCAAAGTACGTGGCGCGAACCGAAAGGCTCAATTCATCCGACATGAAGCGTCGCTGACGCTCCAAACGTTGATCACAGTCGATTTTTTTGCCAATGACATATTGGAGCGTAAGGGAATCAAGATTGAAAATCAGGGTGCAGCCACCTCTAAAGGGCATTTGTGGACTATCGGGATTCTTTGGATCAAGCGGTAATTTTCTCTTTTGAGTGAGGGATATGATCGCATGGTTAAGGGAATCGCCGTCCGGACCCACACGCTGTGCAAGTCGAACGGCATGGACCTCGAACTTCGGTAGCTGTTTTTCATTCGTATCCAAGCCTTCCAGCTGACCGAATAAAACAAGGAAATGCGGCGCGAAATATTCGATGTCTTCTCTCAGATCGTTATCAATAAAACTATGTAGCTTTTCAGCGAGATCCTTTGTTCTTTTAAAATAAACGGCGCGCGAAGTTGTATATTCCTTAAGCGTAGAAAGATATGACTTGAGCTTGCTAGCAAAGTTACGAATGCGGGAAAAGTCCGCCGAATCACGCACCAATGGCCATCGGAGACTATCTAAGGATAAAGTCCTAACGTCTCTTGGGTAGATCCCTCTTCGTCGGAACGCCTCTATGATGGCGATCCGGTACCCAAGATCATCATCGCGAACCAGATCTGAATCAGATGTAATGAGAGCCCTAAGGAAGTCGCCGAAGGTAATCTCCACCGGGGGGCAGTAGTCAAGAGCACGTATGCACATGTTGAGAAGGTGCTGCGATGATTTTGAAGCTTCAATAGCCAGTCGATTGATAAGATCAGGATGAAGAGCTCCTTCCTGCAGGACGCCCGTGCCTCCCGAGGCAAAGCGGAAAAGGTCGGCGACGCGATTTCGATAGATCGAGAGAAAAGCATCGAAGACTGCCGCCACGAGGATTGCTCCACGATCGTGAGGTTCCAGGGCGCGTTCATAGGCTTCTGGATCAGGATCATAAAGTTTCCATTTCTTGGTGGCTTTGTCAATCTGGCCAATTGCGTCTCTCAGGGCTCCATAATGGCCAATGGCTTTCCCGAACTGCTGTGCTAGTTGCCCAAGGAGGTTCTCGCTTGCCAGGTCACCCCGTGTCTTTGAGATCTGATGACGCAAGACCTCTGAAAATGAGAAATGTTGGAAGAGAGCAACGATACCAGCGAAGGCCTCGTGGAATGCTCTGGAATCAGGATGGGTTGGCTCGATATATCGTCGATGCATGCCATCAAGAAGAGCGTGTGTTGTTTCATGGGCAATAATATCATGGGATAAACATGTAAAGACCAAGCCACCGGGTACGTGATCTCCATGCTCTAGTTTGCTCCTTGCTGGGAAGTAGCCAAACAAGAGTGCTTTCTTGGCCGGACTATAGTAAGCGTTAGCCTCGCGCATTGCATGTGGATAAATGCGCAGCCGGCGGACAAATTTATCTTCAATAATACGTCCGTTTTGTTCGATTCGATGGGGGGCCCAAAGCGCAAAGCGTCCAAGCGAGCGTTCAAAATTCTGGATCGTAGTCATAGCGACGGCGTAAGCCATTTGTTGATGGAATTGCGGATTTCCTTCAGTCGGAGCTAGTCCATCCTGGGCAAGAACAAGAGGCGAATTAAGATTAACGGGAGCATAAAAACAGCCGCTTGCAGGATCATAGTCCACAACTTCCACATATTCCCCCACTGGGCCAGGAAACAATCCTTTCTCGGCAAGCCCTCCCTCGTCCTCAAAATCAAATTCTTGTGAAAGGTCTTTGCCTTTGAGCTTTTCACCATCTTCCTCCCAAGGAATACGGAAAATAACCTCATTTACGAGCGCAGTCTCAAGCTGAACAGAGAGGCTGGGATCAAAGGCGTAACCGCGCAACCGACGAAAAGGCGGCTTAGGAACCGGCTCTGACTTTGTTCGAATCCAATTATCTTGCCTTGGTGGTTTCATGCAACCCTCCTAAAAAAGCACGAGGCCAATCCGAATGGCTGGATTTAATCCTCCCCCAAGCGGTTATTATTTATCATAGAAATTTATATTTTTTCCTTCAGGTTCCGAGCGGCACAACTCAAAACTTAAGGAATCGTATTAGAGGCTTTTTTATAAGCATAAACCATTGTTGCAGCAAAATCTCCGCCGCCTGATCCCCCATCTGTGACTGCTTTTTTTGAAAAGAATTCCTCAACCTTTCTGGCTTCTTTATTGGAATTTGCAATTCGATAAATCCAAACGACATTTTTT
>JAPKZH010000429.1 GCA_026393905.1 Candidatus Aminicenantota bacterium | reverse complement strand
GACATCGGCCAGACGCCCTCGGGGCAGATCTCGCATGAATTGTAGACCGTGATCGTGTCCTCGGTAATCCCTTTCTTTTCGGGAGCCTTGTATTTGATCTCCGGATATCCGTCGCCGACCTTAAAGGCTTTGGCCTTTGAGTCATCCTCGCAGGTCTCACCATTCAGGATTTCTCCTTCTTTCGCTTTGACGACGATACGGTTGAAATGTTTTGAATCGCGGCCTTTTCCGTCCTTGAACTCGCTCAAGTCGATATCCCATTTTTGCCCGCGGCCGAGCTCGGTGACCTTGAGCCGGAATTCGACCTTGCAGCTCTTTGGCGCCTGTTCGAAATCCCAGAGGATGTTTTCGATCGGGCGCGCCTGCTTCATAACGGCATTGTCGTTTTTGAACATGCGATTCGTGCAGGAAGTGAACGTGTAGGTCGTGCTGTCGACGGACCATGTTTGGACAAGCTCCTGCGGCTGGCCGTTGTAATAAAGATTGATTGTCAACCGGGACGAGCCTTTCTTTCCTCCTTCTTGAGGAGTGTTCATGTCCGCTTCGAATTTTCCGGTGAAAATATATTCAGGCGGATGGTACCTCGAGCCGATCCTCGGCATCTCTTCCTTGGAAATGCGAGCCTCACCGATCAGATGAAAACAGGGGGTTGTCAGGACTTCTGGTAGCGCATAATATAGCGACTCCTTCAATTGCACTCCCGTTTTGCCCGCATCGGCGTCTCCCATGATGGCCCGCCTTTCGCACCAAGAACATCCGTTCTGAGTATATGCCGGGCGAAGAACAAAAATAAAAAGAAAAACAAGAACAGCAAAGGAATGAATCATTTTGAGACGAGAAAGCATGAATGCCCCTCCTTATTTACGAATGATGAATCGAAACGGCCAATTTGGCCCGACCCCAAAAGGTCTTGTCTGCGGCAGAGGAAAAGAATTTGCTTTTCACCATCAGGATCATTTTTTTCTTTTGGCGATCAAATGACATAGGCTGACGTTCCAAGGGCAATGGTACTTCCTCCCTCAAACTCCTGTCAATGGCGCGTGCAAAAAAACAAATATTTTTTTCTACATGTCTAATATGAGAGGGGTGTACGTTCGTCTCCTAAAATAAATATGACAAATTCTCATAAAAAAACCGTTTCTTTTCAAACAGCAGCTTCTCTGTCTTCTCATTAATCACCGCGCCTGACGAAATGGCCTTAATCGGCTTGATTTCCAACAGGATTTTTACTGGCGTTTCGCGCAGGCTTTTTATCATGTTATGCAGGGGCAAATAATTTTCATGAAACTTGCTTAATCTGGCTAAATCGTGCTTACGCTGACGATGCCGCCGGCGCCTTTCATTTAGGCCGGCGAAGTGGTAAATTGATTAAGAACCATAATGAAAGAAGTCCGCATTTCGCAAGTTGATGTCCTCTTCTCCAACGGGATCTATCCGATAGAATTCCTTTTCTATTACAAAGCAGGATTCAAGACGGAGAAAATGAGGCGGACTTTACGAGGACTCTCCTCCATCTTTTGGCCGATGTTCGGCGAATACAAAGACGGCCTCATCTCTTTTGACAAATATCGTGAAGAGGATTGCTATGATGAAGAGGTCGTTCATCAAGAGCTCAACATGGCTGAGATCAAAGAAAGCCGATTCGAAACCTATTCCCGCTTTTGCCAGCCCGATCTTAAGAAGCTATTCTTTTTGAAAGTAATACGATGGACGAAGGGTATGGCCTTGATCCCCAAATTGAATCATTTGGCCGGAGACGGATATAGCTATTTTTGCTTTTTATCGCTCCTGGCCGCTTTATCACGGCCCACCCTGGTCCCATTTAAATCAACTTTGTTTGGAGTAGCTTTAAAACCCCATCACAATAGGACAACACTCAAAGATTTTTCTTTTGAGGGAGTGGGATTGAAACCCGTCCTCCCCGTTGATAAATTCACCGTAGAAATTGATGAAATTCTCCGGACAGATGTGCAATCGGTCATCGAAGAAATCGCATCCTCCGATAATCTCCGGGTTTCCACAAATGACATTCTCTCGGCCA
>JAPKZH010000444.1 GCA_026393905.1 Candidatus Aminicenantota bacterium | reverse complement strand
GGCTACTTTGGAACGACCGAGGATGAGGCTTGCGTTAAATATGCCGATTTTGTCAAGGCTGGCCTGCATATAGCGGCCAAAAATCCCTTGGAAAACGTCGGGCCATCCGATATTCTTGGAAGCGATATTTTTATTGAACGTGTAAAGTTGAGATGCCTCAATAATCGAAAATTGGATCGCGAACTACCTGGCTTACGAGCGTTGAATGCTAATCTCGACCACCGACCTGCGATTAATCAGATCAAGGCTACGGCCGAAAAAGTGTTCGGAAAACGATCCGGACTTTCAAGAAACGTTACAATGTATTTGGCCCATAAATATACCGGAAACAAGCTCGAAGAAATTGGCCAAATATTTGGATTGGGTATGTCTGGGGTGTCGTCAGCCATCAGCCGGATTGAAAAGATAATTTCAAGAGATTTGAAGCTCGGCCAACTTGTTAAAGAAATCGAAGAGAAGCTGTTTCGTTAGTGGGGTCAAACCTACTCACTACGCATAATTCTCTCGGGGAACGTGCGTAGCGAGTAGGTTTGACCCCGGATTTTTACTGCAGCTTGAAGCGGACGGTCACCGTGAAGACGACGCCTCTGGGACGGCCGTTGATGATCATCGGCTCATAGACCCACTGGCGGACTGCATCCGCCGCCGCCTGGTCAAGCAGCGGGATCGACCTCCTCACATTAACCGTCTGGACGCGGCCGTACATATCGGTTGCGGCCTCAAGGATAACGACGCCCTCGACACGGGCTTGTCGCGCGATCTCCGGATACGCAGGCTCAACCTGTTTGATGAGCCTCGGCGGCGTTATCTCGCCGACCGCTCGGACCGGCGCTTCGAGCACGCCGATCATATTGCCGAGAATTGGCCCTACTATGCCTTCGAGGGTGCTTCCCGGCACGCCGCCATCAACTCCGCCTTCCGTGCCTCCTTCGATCCCTATGTCGGAGAACGGAATATCGGTGATTTCATCGGGGATATAGACAGGGGTTACGAGCCTGCCCCCATCCAAAGCGGATTTGGCATGGACGGGCTTGATGCGCTTAGCATGAGAACCGGCCGCCCTCTTAGGGGGTGGGGGAGGCGGTGAGGGCGGCAACACAGCCAGGACCAGATTGTCCCTGACTTCGATGCGAGGAAGTTGTCCGGCGTTAAAAAGCGGCAGGATGACGAGTAGAAAAACGATCGCCGCATGAGCCGTCAGCGACAGAGGGAAAATCCACGCTTTTGTGCCGAAGTTCGTGTTCCCTTGGATTAAAGCGTCTTGTAACATATTGGCCTCCTTCGAGCTTCCGATTTGAGCCTCCACTTAGAATACAATCCAACGCCGGAATTATTCCCTTTGGCTTGCTCGAAAGGAAAAAAATGGGGTCAAACCTACTCGTTACGCACGATTTTCCAGGGGAGGCTGCGTAGTGAGTAGGTTTGACCCCGGATTTAACGGATTCTACTTGATCTCGAAGGTCACCGTCACCGTGAAGATAACGCCCCTGGGCCGGCCGTTGATGATCATCGGCTCATAGACCCACTGGCGGACCGCATCGCTCGCCGCCTGGTCGAGCAGCGGGATCGACCGCATAATCTTGACAGAATTAACCCGGCCGTAGATGTCGGTCTGGGCCTCGATGATCACGATGCCGGCGACACGGGCCTGGCGGGCGATTTCCGGATAGATAGGTTCAACCCGATGGATGAGCTTGGGCTGCTTGATGTCTCCGATGGCTCTCACCGGCGCTTCGATTTCACCGACGACGCCGCCGAGAACACCGCCGACAACTCCTCCGAGCACGCCGCCGATGACGCCGCCTTCCACGCCGCCTTCGACGCCGCCTTCAACACCGATATCGGTGATCTGCTCTTCGGCGATCTGATCGGGGATTTCGACGGGGGCGACAAGCTTGCCGGGCTCGAACGCAGTCTGGGTCTGGACAGGCTTGATGCGCTTGACGGCCGTTGAAGCGGCCTTCTTCGGGGGCGGCGGGGGCGGCGGCGGCGGGGGCGGCGGCGGAGCGAGGAAGGCGCTATAGACTTCCACGTTGGGCAGCTCGCTTGTGGAGAGCAGCGGAAGGATGACCAGGAGCGCAGCGATGATGGCATGGGCTGCCAAGGAAAGCGGAAAAACCACGGCCCTCAACCTCATGTTCTTCTCCGGGCGAATGAAGGAATCTTGAAACATGTTGTATACCTCCTTGTGCTGGGCGCCGGCCATTTGCCGGTGGATTCCGGACTTGACCCTGCCCGCAATAGAGTCCCAATACTCTTTATCTTTCTGTGGTTTGGAAATACCCTTGGAAACAGTGTCGAGCTGCTGGAGCAGATGGAGCTCCTGCCGGCAGTCCGGACACGTCCTCAGGTGCGCGTCGACATCCTGCCTGAGTTTATTATTGAGTTCACCGTCGAGGTAGGCGCCGAGAAGTTCGATCGTCTCGTTGTGGCTCATACGCGCCTCCTTCCGAGATAATCGGCCAGGGCCGCCTTGAGCTTGCTGCGGGCCCTGTTCAGCCGGGACATCACCGTCCCCTCCGCGATGTCGAGAGCCTGGGCGATCTCCCGGTAGCTCTGGTTTTCGAATACGCGGAGAACAAAAACCGTTTTTTGATCGGGAGGAAGAGCCTTCAAGGCTTCTTGAAATTTTTCGTCAATTTCATTTTTTTGAAGCTCATTTTGAGGCAAGTCCATAATGACATTGTCTCGTCGGCCCAAAGGCTCTTCCCGCTTTCCGGCTTTGAGATGATTCAAACTGGCGTTCACGGCGATCCTGCGGATCCAGCTGAAAAAATTCATCCCTTCCTGGAATTTTGGAAGGGCGAAATAAGCTTTGATGAATGTCTCCTGGGAGAGGTCGTCGGCGGCCTGATGGCTGCCGGCCATCCTGAGGCAAAGATAATAAATGCTCTGCTGGAATTTTTTCACCAGGAGTTCAAACGCTTCCATGTCTCCTTCTTTGGCCCGTGAGATAAGCTGCCTCTCATCCCACTGGTCAGGCTGCCTCATCTGAGCTTCCATTCTATATACAATCCATAAGCCAAAATATTCCTTAGAAAACCGGCCTCGCAAATATTTTACAATAAAATACGCCGAAAACCAAAATATTATTTATTTGGGGTCAAACCTACTCGTTACGCATGATTTTCCAGGGTAGACTGCGTAACGAGTAGGTTTGACCCCGGATTATCCTTATGCTATATATAGATAGTTAATGGACGTAGGTGATTTCCGACCCAGGGAGGGGCACATGGTCGAAACCATCGGCCAGCTTTTTTTGAACACGATCGCTTCCTATCCGAAGCCCGACATCCTTCTCTACAAGGACAAAGGCCGCTACACCCCCATCTCCAGCGACGAATTCGGCCGCCGCGTCCGTCATTTCGCCCTGGGCCTCAAGAGCCTGGGCTGCAAACCCGGCGATAAGGTCGTCATCCTCTCCGAGAACTGTCCCGAATGGGTCATCGCCGATTTCGCCAACCTCAGCCTGGGGGCGGTGACCGTCCCCATCTATCCGACCCTCGTCCCCCAACAGGTCCGCTATATCACCTCCGACTCGGATGCCGCCTTTGTCATCTGCTCCTCGCCGGAGCTGTGGAAGAAAGTGGATGAGATCAAAAAAGACCTGCCCAAGGTCGCCCATTTCATCAGCTTTCAACCCGAAGCTTCCCCAGGCGTCTTGAGCTTGCCCGCCCTCATGGAAAAAGGCCGCCAATTTGACCAGGACAACCCCGGCGCCTACGAAAAATCAGTCCAGTCGGTCAAGTCCTCCGACCTGGCTTCGATCATCTACACCTCCGGCACAACCGGCGTCCCCAAAGGCGTCATGCTGACCCACGCCAATTTCATCAGCAATGTCACCACCCTGGTTTCGATCGTCCAATTCGGCCACCCGGATTATGTCCTGTCCTTCCTGCCCCTGTCCCATGTCTTAGAGCGCATGGTCCACTTCGCCTTCCTGTCCAAGGGCTGTTCGATGGCCTACGCCGAAAGCGTAGAAACCGTGGCCGACAACCTGCTCGAGGTCCGGCCGCACATCATGGTCAGCGTCCCGCGCCTCTTCGAGAAGCTCTACGCCAAGGTCATGGATGCCGTCCTGGCCGGCTCGGGCCTCAAGAAAAAGATTTTCTACTGGGCCATCAAAATCGGCAATGACTACGGCAAAAAGACGCTCCAAAAGCAAAAAATCGGCCGCTTCCTCAGGTTCAAGCGCGGCCTGGCCCATAAGCTCGTTTTTTCCAAGATCCTGGAAAAGACGGGCGGCCGGGTCCGGTTCTTCGTCTCGGGCGGCGCGCCCCTTTCCAAGGATATCGCCGACTTCTTCTACACTCTGGGGCTGGTGGTCCTCGAAGGCTACGGCCTGACCGAGACCGCCCCCGTGATCGCCGTCAACACGTTCGAACAGCTGAAGTTCGGGACGGTCGGCAAGCCCATTCCCGGCGTCGAAGTAAAAATCGCCCCCGACGGCGAGATCTTGGTCAAAGGGCCCAACGTCATGAAGGGCTATTATAAAAAAGAGGCCGAGACGCGCGAAGCTTTCGAGGGAGGCTGGTTCCACACGGGCGATATCGGCCACCTGGACGACGACGGGTACCTTGTGATCACGGACAGGAAAAAAGACCTGATTATCACGGCCGGCGGAAAGAACGTGGCCCCCCAGCCGATCGAGAACGTCCTGAAACGAAATCCCTATATCGTTAATGCCGTGGTCATCGGCGGCCGCAGAAAGTTCATTTCGGCCATCATCGTCCCGAACCTGGAAAAGCTGGAGGTCTATGCCAAGCAGAACGGCGTGGCCTATATAGACGCCCGGGAACTCGTGGCCAAAGAAGCGATCCAACAGTTCCTCCTGGACGAGATCGACCGGGCCACGCCTCACCTCGCGCCCTACGAAAAGATCAGGAAAATCCTCGTCCTGGACAGGGATTTTGCCGTCGAGCTTGAGGAAATGACGCCGACGCTCAAAGTCCGGCGGAATCTGGTCGAGGAGAAATTCAAGGACCTCATCGATTCGCTCTACAGGGAATGACAGGGAATACGATGGAGAAGATCGGCAAGTACAAGGTCATTGAAGTCCTGGGCAAAGGGGCCATGGGCATTGTCTACAAGGCCCTGGACCCCGATATCAACCGCGAAGTGGCCGTCAAAACCGTCCATTTCGAAATGGCCATCGAAGGCGCCCAACAGGAAGAAGTCCAATCGAGATTCATGCGCGAGGCCCAGGCCGCCGGCCGGCTGACCCACCCCAACATCGTGATGATCTATGACGTCGGCCGCGAAGGCGACATGACCTATATCGTGATGCAGTGCATCGAGGGCAGGAGCCTGGCCAAGATCATCGGCAGCGGGGAGAGAGTTGCTCCCGATTATATCGTCCGGCTCATGACCCAGGTCTGCCAGGCCCTGGATTACGCCCACCAGAAGGGAATCGTCCACCGCGACATCAAGCCCGCCAATATTCTGATCGATCACAGCGGCAACCCGTTCCTGGCGGATTTCGGCGTGGCCCGCATGGATACGTCCACGGTGACCCAGACAGGCACGGTCATGGGGACGCCCAGCTACATGTCTCCCGAGCAGGTCATGGGCAAACGGATCGACAAGCGTTCGGATATTTTTTCGCTCGGCGTCATCCTGTTCGAGCTTTTATCGGGGAAACGGCCGTTCGACGGCGAAAGCATCACCACGGTCATGTATCGGATCGTCCACGAGTCGCCCCGGTCTCTCCGGGATATGCTGAAGGACGTGCCTCCAGGGTTTGATTTCATCGTCAGCAAAGCCCTGGCCAAGGACCCCGAGCAGCGCTACCAGAGCTGCCTGGAAATGGCCTATGACCTGTCGAATGTCGCCACGCTTCCGACAAGCACTATGACCATGGAGACGGGCCCGTTCATCCAGGAGGCAGAGCGAGACAAGAAAAAGCCCAAACGGAAGACGGGGCTTATCGCGGCCGCGGCCGTTGTCGTCCTTGTCGCCGCTGCGGCAGCCGTTTATTTCTTGTTCTTGGGCGGGGGCGGCGGCAAGACCGGGACCTCGGGAGGGACCGGAGGGGCGAAGCAGACAAAGCAGACCGCCCAGCAGGCGGTCGGCGCAAAAGATACCCAAAAGGAGCAGGGAACTTCCGCCGACACGCTCGATCCCAAGATCGTCGAGAAGGTCCAGATAATAAAGGAAAGCTTTGACAAGCAGCTTTTTACGGATACGGTCAAATTGTCGGACGAGCTTCTGAAAGAGAGCCCGAACAACCCGGCAGCCCTTGACTACCTGGCCAAAGCCAAAGCCAAGATCAGAGGGGCCGCGGTCGCTCCGCTCGTGGCTGAGGGTATCGCCACTTTTAACCGGGGAGATTTTACCAAGTGCCAGCAGATCATGCAGGACGTCCTGAGGCAGGACCCAAACAATAAAGACGCCCAGAACTACATCCGCTTTTCGGACGAGAAACTTTCGATACAAGAAATCCGCCAGATCATCGAGCGGCAGAGGAAGGCGGAAATGGAGAACGATCTGCCCTTGCTCCTCAGCGATATCGGGCCGGCGGCCGTAGCCGCCGATCGAGAAATCAGTATCAAAGAAGTGTTCAATAATTATGGCGATATTTACTCCCGCATATTGTCCGATATTGATATCAAATTCAGGGACAGAGATCATGCGGATGCAAAATTTGCCTACATGCTGGGGGGCGTTTACAAAAAAACGGGCGTGAAGACGAGCATCGAGGAAGGTCCCAGGGCCTGGTCTTTTCAGCGGCAAGGAAAGACTTGGAAAATCGTCAATTTTTATGTAGAGTAGGATATCGATAAATAATTTTCATAAGCGAGAGGAAAAATGAAAGCTAAACTTTTTATTTTTCTCTTTATCGGCTGCTTCCTGGCGGGATTTTCCGGCCCTATTAAGGTCAAAGTGACGGTGGATAACGCCAGCCTCAAGGCAACGCCGGAGCTCCTGGCCAAGACGGTGGCGAGAGTTCCCCTGAATACCGTTCTTGAGTCGGAAGGAAAACAAGGGCAATGGTACAAAGTGACGCTGGTCAGAGAAGGCATCACCGGCTATATAAACGAGGTGAATGTGACCGACGTCACGGGAGAGGGCGGGGCGGCCGGCGGCGAAACCCTGGCGGCGGGGGAAAAGCCGCAGGCGGAAATCATGGCCGAGATCTCGCTCAAGATCGAGGACTGCCGGAACTTCATCCGGCGGGACAATAAATTCGAGGAAGCCATGAGCCAGCTCTCGCCCCTGATCGCCAAGACGTTCAAGGTGGCCGACCCGAAAAGACAAAAAGAGCTGGCGATAGACATTTTCCTGTTGAAGGGCATGGCCCTTGCCGGCCGCGGAGATGAGCTCGCGGCCCGCAAAGAATTCCGGAACGTCTTCGAGATCAGCCCGGCGCTGGCCAAGGACGCCCAGAAAAACATCTTCGACCCTAAGGTCCTGGTCCTTTTCCAGCAGGCGGAAAGGGAGTACCTGGGGTTCAGCGTCGAATTTTCTTTGGCCATCTCGAGCGAGCCGTCGGGCGCGAAAATCAAGATCGACGGAAAAGAGATCGGCGTCACGCCCGAAATCTATAAGAGCACGAATTCGAGAGTGGTCCTGGAGATCGAGAAAGAGGCCTATAAGACGGTCCGCGAGGAGCTCCAGCTCACCCAGAACATCGAGAAAAAAGATTACAAGCTGGAGCTGGCCGGGGCGTTCGTCACATTCAATTCCATTCCGGAAGGGGCCAAGGTTTTCCTGGACGGGAAAGACACGGGCAAGGCGACAAGCTGCCAATTGATCGTCGTTCCTTTCGGGACCCACCAGATCAAGCTGGTCAAGGACAATTATCTGGATTTGGAGACGAAGTTCGAGATCCTGGAAGGCAAGAAAGAGGATGCGCTCGACCTGTTGATGGCCGGCAAGAGCTATATGTTTTCCAATAAATGGGGCGATGTGAAGAGCACGCTGTTCCTCAAGCCCAGCGGCGTCGCCATCGATCGAGACAACCGTCTCCTGGTCGTGGATGAGAGCGATGTCAAATTCAAGATCCTCGGCGCCGACGGAGGCGTCCTGACCAGCGGAGCCAGGGGCGCCAAGGAAGTCAGGGACTTGAAAAGCCCCGGCGGCGTGGCGGGAGACAGCCAGGGCAATATCTATATCACCGACACGAAAAGGGGCACCGTCCTCAAGCTGGATGCCAAGGGAAATTTTGTCGCCTACCTGGGGAAATTGAGCGCCGGCACCGATGGGTTTGACGCCCCGATAGGTCTTGCCGTCGACGCGAGCGATAACGTCTATATTGCCGACTCCGGAAACAACCGCGTGAAAAAATATAGCCTGGACGGCAAGCTGCTCAGGGTCTGGGGAAAAGAAGGGACCAAGGACGGCGAGTTCATGTCCCCCAAGGGCGTGTCCGTGGGTCCCAAAGGACATGTTTTCGTCCTGGACAGCCAGAGAGTGCAGAGGTTCACCGCGAACGGCGATTGGATCGCCTCCTGGGGCAGGGTCGGAAAGCGCGACGGCGAATGGACGAATCCGATGGGGATCTTTGTCGACCGGACCAACTGCGTCTATATCGCGGATACGGGCAATAACCGCATCCAGAAGTTCGACGAGAACGGGAAATTGATCGTTGCCTGGGGCGGATTCGGCATTCAGAACGGCCGGTTGAGTTTTCCCAACGGGATCGCCGTGGGCATCCGCGGCAACGTGTATGTCACCGAACGGGACAACAACCGGGTGCAGATCTTCGTTCCCGGCACGGCCGCCCTCGGCGGTTCGCAGTACTGATAGAAGCGCGTTAATAATTGTAATGATGTAAGCGCAATAAAAATTATTATTGATGTGAGCGTAATAAAAATCGTTATGATGTGAGCGTTATAATAGAAAATGCCAGTAAACCCCAGGCTTCAGCCTGGGGATGAATGGTACCCGGAGCGAAGCGGAGGATAATTTGATTTTAAGTTGTCATTGCGAGCCGCTCTTGCGGCGTGGCAATCTCCGCTTAGGTCTCTCGCGAGGAAAGCGGAGATTCCTCGCTTTGCTCGGAATGACACTCTTGGGTCAGATTGTCGCGATACAAGGTGCCTGGCGATAACGATGGTCCGATGATTGACTTTAATATGTCATTGCGAGCCTTTTGGCGCGGCAATATTGATAGG
>JAPKZH010000656.1 GCA_026393905.1 Candidatus Aminicenantota bacterium | reverse complement strand
TTGAAAAGACGCAGCCGCGCGACCCGGCCCGGCCAGAGAGAGCGCGGCGGCCGCGCCGATTCCGTTAGCTAAAAAATTCCTGCGATTCACCTCCGTGACACCTCCTTCTTTAGGATAGGTATTGCTTATACCAAGCGGAGGTGAAAATCAATAGCGAATCTTTTTATTCGCAGAAAATCCTGATTTTTTCCTTGCCTTCCACATCGACCCGCAGGTCGTTGAGATGAGAGACCAGCTCCTCCAGGTCTTCGGGCTTGATCTTCGAGAAATCCATCTCGATCCCTTTTTCTTTGAGGGCGTCATTCACCTGCTTCTGGGCCGTCTGTGGAATAAAGGCCGCCCATTTGAGGCCGGCCCGGATCAGCTTAAAAGGGACGCGGACATTCACCCGGTCTTTTGTTTCGCTTCCGGGTCCCGGCTCGATCAGGACGCGCAGATATTTAAAGCCCGGCTTGGCCGAAGAATCCTCCGGCCCGGACGAATCCGGGGAGGCCACGGCGGCCAAAAGCTTTTCGGCTTCCTCCGCGGTGATCTTTCCCTGGGCCAGCATGTCCAGAATTTTTCGTCTTTCGTCACTCATAGTAATCCTCCATCATTCGAAATGTATGAGAAGCTCTCTCTTTAAGTTTCCGATTTCGATGTGCAGCCCCGACAGCTGAAACAACGCGGTGAAGAAAATGGGATAGGAGATGAGGAGCAGCTTGCCGGGTCCGTTCCTCCAGGTGACAAGCGCGGCGATCAAGACAAGGGGCAATAGGACGATCATAAGGGCTGCGACAATGATCCATATCAGAATGACCGGAAAGAAAAAACGGAAAGGTCTCTTTCCCTCTTCGTAAACCCGCATTTTCATGATCATCGGTATCATGGCTGACCTCGCAATTTTTTAAGGGCCTCTTCGACGGAGATCTCGCCTTTGTCCAGCAAATCGAGGACTTCGGATTTGGGGGCTGGCGGGTTGATGTCCACGAACTCGAGCTGGCCGGCGATGGCGTTCAGGCGGTTCTTAACCGTAGGGTAGCTGATGCCGAAGAGAGCTTCCATTTCCTTAATGGATCCATGGCAGCGGACAAAGGCCGTCACGAAGATCTGGTCTTCCATTATCAAGCGGGCCAGTGGAGGGAGCTCGAAGCTGCCTTCCACCGCGATATTTTTGTCCTTGAACTTCACTTTCTCGACCGTCAGCGGAGCTCCCCTGGTGATTCTTGTCAATTCCTGCCAATCCTGGCTCATTTTCCACCTCTCATCAATTTTCTTAATATAATATAGGTTAAAAATTAAAATTGTCAAGTCAATAATTAAAATAATTAATAAAATATATATAAAATATTGATAATATTAATATTTACATTAATAAATTTCTCGGCATGCCTTTTCTCCCTGAGAAACTAAAGAATTCCAGCCTGTAGCTCCGTTCGCTTTTTTGGGGGGAGTGCCGCCGTCGTCGAGGCGAAAAAGGGATTTGGGTCGCGTTTTCTTTCCGAAGCTGTCGCCCCAATTCCATACCGAGCTTATAGGGTTGACAGACACCGCCCTTTGAATTTAATATAGTGCCTGATCCGATTTGGAGAAAGGCAGGACAGGATGAGCAAAAAATATTTTATCGAAGGCCATAAGTCAAAGACAAAGATCGAAGATGAAGAAACCATGGTTTTTGACCGAGAGAGCTTTAAAACGCTGGAGGATGCGACCACCAAAGCTAAAGAATACCTTGAAAAAGAAAAAGACATAAGCTTGACCGTTATCTATAAAGAAGACCTCGACGGAACCCGAGAAGGGGTGAAGTTTATCTACAAAGACGAGGAAGGGAAGCTCGAAGAATCGTCCCTTTTCTGGGGATGCGGCGACCGCTGCTTCGAGGGCTGATTCGGGGTCAAACCTACTCATTACGCATAATTATCAGGGGAAGTTGCGTAATGAGTAGGTTTGACCCCTTCCTCTCATCTACCAGAAGCTCGGTGTCCGGAACCGGCTCGAGCTCATCAACCGGATCGGCCAGGACGCGCGGACAAAGGCCTAGCCGGGACGGCTCTCACGGATGGCGGCGCACCCAGACTTTTCTGCGTCCTCAGGGCTCCCCGTACGCTCTTCTGAGCGCAACGTGACATTTCTTGACATCTATCCGTCGTCATTTGTCCTTGGAAGCGGCGGCCGCGGGAAGGAAGTTATCCATCGTCCACACTTCATGGCGATACTCGAAACAGTCGAAGGCGATCCGCCGTCCGTCGGGGTGGACATCCAGTACGCTCCACAAGTGGCCATACATCATGGTTTGGGGTCGGCAGAGCTCGCGGGCCTGCCCACCGCCCGCCGGAATATGAAAGATGGCGTTCCCCCTTCCCCCCTCCGGTGTGGTATTGGTGAAGAGCAGAGACTGTCCATCAGGTGTCCAGGCAATCGTGGGATACTGTCTGAGCTCTCCGCTTTTGAGCAATTCCCTGGGCTCGCCGCCTTCGGCCGGCATGGTCAAGATACGGTGAATAAATGTCATCGGGGAGAACTTTATTTCCCAGGTCGCCAGGGCCAGTTGCCGGCCATCAGGCGAAAGGGCAAAGTTTAGACTCTGTGCGTTGCTGGCATTTTCCATGCTGAAAAACTCTTTTTCGCGGCCTGACTCCATGTCTCTGCTCATGAGGCTCGATTTTTTAGAGTTAGGATGGTGAAGAACGTAGAACAAGGTCCTGCCATCCCGAGAAAGTTGAGCGATGCCCAACATGGCAGACTCACTCTGAACGAGGTCCACACGTTCACCCGTAATGGCATTGATCCTGGAGACAGCCTGCGGTTTATTTCGGACGAAATTCGAGATAAGAAAAAACTTGCCCTCAGGTGACCACCGCAGAGATAAGAAATGTGGTAGATTCGGGTCGATGGCCCTTTCCTGACCAGTTTCCATATTCCGGATACGGATGGTCTGGGATTCATCGGGCTTTTGGATGCCATACGCCAGGTGCCGGCCGTCGGGCGACCAGGCAGGGGCGACGTCGGTCCCTGTCTGACCCACCGTCTGGGATTTCTTCAACTGCTTGCCGGTCTGCACATCCACTTCAGCGACAGCGATCTCCATGGTGCTGAACTCGACAGCGTAATAAAAAACCCCATCCCGGGTGAATCCTTTCGGTCTGATCTTGGCGGGAATGTCGCGCTTGACCAGTTCAGGCGCCCCCTGCCGCACACCTTCGGCCATAGGCAAAATGTAGGCATCCCAGGTATTCGAGATGGAGAGGCCGCCGGGATATCCCTCCTTGCGGTCACTGGCGAAAAAGATGTATTTATCGTCAGGCGTCCAGCCCAGTAATCGATCATTGGCGGCGTGCTGAACCACACATTCCGTTTGTTGCTTTTTGATGTCCAGGATGTAAATATCACTGTCCCCAGAAGCTTTTTCCTGCGGCCGCTCGAAGGCGAGGTAGCGGCCGTCCGCGGAAATCGCCATCTCACTGTTCCAGGCAGGCTTATCTGTTACGAAAGTGTGGATCACCTGCATGGAACCGTCTTCGATGGAGAAGGCGACCAACCGGGGATCTTCGCCCTCTTTCTCCAGGGATCCCAGAATCTGTTTGCCATCCGGCGTCCACGCACGGATGACAAACTCTTCGCCTCCCGTAAAGCGATGAAGAGCTCGGTGCCCCGTGCCATCCATCTTGATCAGCTGAAGCTCGGTTTGAGGGCCGAACTGGTTCATGTAAGCGACGTGCGTGCTCACGGGAGATATGACCGGGTACCACATGCCCTTTCTGGACACTTTCGTCAGCGGTCGAATCTCGCCCGTGGCCAGATCGCGAATGACCATCTCCGCCGTCTCAACATCGGACGTTGTTAGAAAGTCACAGATGTACCGCCCGTCCAAGGACGGGGGGCCCGAGAAGTCCGACATGGGGCCCGTCTCGATTCTGCGAAGCGAGATACCCGGCTCAGACTTCTGTAAAAAGGTGTTTTGATTCTCGCTCCAGACAGTGAAAGAAAGTGACACGAAGCCTAACGCAAGAATCATAATAACGGACAGCGGCGACCATAGATAAGAGCCTTTTTTGAATTGGGCGATCATGGTGATCCTCCTTTTTAATTGTGATTGATTCTCCAAAATTCCGGCCATGGCCGGCAGGGGCCGCGAGCGGGAGAAACGGCGCAGGAGGCCGACGATGGCCCGCCCGTACTCCTGTGATTTTTCGTTTCCCGTTCGGGAAAGCACGAAAGCATCGCAGGACAGCTCCCGGTCGGCCCGCATGCGGTGGAAAGCGAACCAGACCAGGGGATTGAACCAGTGCAGGATCTGGAGGAGACTGGTCAGCCACCCCAGGTAGATGTCGCGGTGTTTGAGATGGGCCAGTTCGTGAAGGAAAACATACCGCATCTCCTCTTGGCCGGCTTCCTCGACCATCTCCGACGGTAGGAGGAGACGGGGCCGGATAAAGCCGAAGAGAGCCGGGGTCTTGATCCGGGCGCTCGGGATAAGGCCGACGAGCGTTTGGACGCCCATCCGCTCTTTGCATTCTTCGAAGAGCTCCAAGGTCTTCTGGTCGAGCAGCGGACGATCCCGCTTGACGATCCGCCAAAGGAAAAAGTTGCTCCAGAGAAGGGACCAAATTGAGAAGGTCGATTTGACCCGGGAATGCCCCGGGCAGCACCAGTCGTATCAATAACACCAGCCAAAGCGCATGACACCAACGAGGGCCCAGCTTGCCGCCCAGCACCTTCTGGGCGGCCAAAATCAGACCGATAACGACACTGCCAATCAGGGTCGTCTGCAGGAGCCAATTAAAAAATGGCTGAATAGAGGTCATGATGGTTTCCATCTTTATCCCCCTTTTTTCTGGTCGAGGATCTCCTGCAGTTCATCGATTTCTTCGACCGAAAGGTCGGCGTCCTCGAGGAAAGCGGCAAGGGCAGGCGTCATCGCTCCTTTGTAGACGCGCCGAACGAAACTTTTGGTCTCAGACCGAATGCATGCGGACTCCTTCACGGCAGCCGAATATCGATACCGGTAGCCCTCATCAGTGACTTTGATTGCGCCTTTCTTCACCAGCCGGCTTATTAACGTCTTGATCGTTCTGGGCTTCCACTTGACCCCACTTGACAGCGCATTGACCACGTCATTTGCAGTCTGAGGACCGCGCTCCCATAGGACCTGCATCACCCGCCACTCCGAGTCGGCGATCTTGGGCAATTCTTTTTTCATTGCGTTTCTCCTCGATTACATCAGTAGTCATGTTGATGATATATTACAAATGTAGTCATCTGTCAAGTAAAAAAAGAAAAATATTGAAAAAGCTTTGAACTAAACTAATATCAACGCAATAATTAAAATGAAATCCCCGTTCGGGCGGCCTAAGCGCCGCCCATACATTG
>JAPKZH010000289.1 GCA_026393905.1 Candidatus Aminicenantota bacterium | reverse complement strand
AGATCTCTCCCCGCGTCTCGATGTCCTGGTGTTTGGGGATGACCAGGGGCAGGCTTTTAATCGTCTTGACATTGGCCGTCACGTCATCGCCTTGGACGCCGTCTCCCCGCGTGACGGCCTGGACATATTTACTTTTTTGGAAGAGGATCGAGATGCCCAGCCCATCAATCTTGAGCTCGGCCACATACTCGATGACCTGGCCCGGCAGCAGCTTTCGAATCCTTTGCTCGAAGTCCCGGAGTTCCTCGACCGTGTAGCAGTTGTCGATGCTCATCATGGGCAGCTTGTGGCGCACGGTCGGAAAGCCTTCGACCGGCTTTTCACCGACGCGCTGGGTGGGGGATTCCGGGGTGATGAGCTCCGGGAATTGTTCTTCGAGGCGTTGGAGCTCTTTCATCCGCTGGTCGAACTCAGAGTCCGAGATCTGGGGATCGTTGTCCACGTAATATTTTTTTTCGTGGAACTTGATCGCTTCGCGGAGCGCTTTAATCTTCTCCGCGGCTTGGTCCCGGCTCAAGGGCTTGGCCATGGTCGTCCCCTTGGTTGGAAATTGTCACCTCCACGGTAGAGAGGGCTCTCCTATATTAAATGAATTCGGGGACAAAAAAAATCCCCCTGGTCCTTTTTTCCGAAAAGAAAGCCAGGGGGGCGATTTCTGTTTTCGAGGATCGGTCTTTAGCGAATGCCCAGCCGAGCCTTGGCCTCGCCGAGGAGCTTTTGGAACTTGTCTTGAATAGACTTTTGCTCGGCCTGGAGTTTTTCCAGGATCTTATTTTCTTTTTCGATGTTTTCGTTCAGCCTGCGAAATTCCCTTTTCTGATCCGAGGTAAGATCATCGACATTCTTTCCCTCAAATTTCGAATTGAAGGTTTTCGTCCAGTCTTCGATGAGCTTGGTGCTTTCCTGGATGGACTTCACCCGGTTGTTCCATTCCTTGTCGGCGCCGAGGAACATGCTTTGGGCGAGCTCCGAGGCCTTCTTGGAGTATGTCGGAGAGAGCAAGCTCGCTTCGACGAGGTAGCGGAGGGCTTCGGTATTCAAGGTCGGATTGCTGCTGCCGGCCTGCTTGGCCAGGATGATGCCGATGTTGTAAGCCATATCGCCGTTCTTGTTCTTGGCGTAGGATTCCTTCATCATGGTCAGAGCTTCATCCGTCTTGCCCGTGTTGTAGAGGCAGCGGGCGACGAGGGCATGGCTTTCCGTATCTTTCGGGTTCGCCTGATAGGCCGCCCGGAAGGCTTTTTCGGCATCGGCATAAGCTTTGGCCTCATAGGCGGTTTTGCCGACTTTTTTGATTTCGGCGATGATCTTGGCGTTTTTGAGGATGTTGTAGGAATTGAGATAAGAGTCGATGGCCGATTTATTGTCTTTTGTTTTTTCCTGGGCTTGCCCCAGAGCATAATAGCCGGCCCCGATCAAGTTGTTCCACTGAGCGGCGTTGGCCGCTTCGGTCTCCTTGGCCTTGGCCGCTCTGGCGGCCTCGATGACCTGGTTGGCGTAGGCCTTGGCTTTGTCCGGGTTCTGTTTGAGATAGACGGCGGCCAACGTCGTCAAAACCTGGCATTTGGTGAGATCATCCAACCCGCCGAGCTGGAGGGCCTTTTCTCCGTAATTGATGGTTTCTTGTCCGGTTTTCCCCTGATGCGGGATCAGGCACAGGTTGGCATTGGCGAAATTCTCATACTGGTTTCCTTTTCCGCCGCACTTGGCCAGGAAATCTTTCAGGAGCGTGGCCCGCTCTGCGGGAGAATTGGCGGTCATGGCCTTGATATATAGCTGATCACATTCGTTCTGGGCCAGGGCCAGGCCTCCAAAGGCAAGGATGAGGGCTATCGTCCCTAAAACGGCTTTTTTCATTCACAACCTCGCATCAAATTTTGGAGCATAATAGCCTACATCCCCTAAAATGTCAACAATGCGATACCTATAGGCGAAAATACTTGTTCATCCTGAACGCGCTCCAGGGATTTCTGCAGCAAATATTATGCCAAGTGAGCTCGGATTGGAGCCTTAGAAAGGGATTCGCTCCCTAACGGGATTTTTCACGCCATAAAAATTTCGCCTTTTTCGGCGGCTGCGTTCCTCACATGCTCGACAGCTGCGTAATTTTTAGGCTAAATCCCTCATGGTCACTTCATCCTTTTCTAAGGCTCCCCAATTTGACCTTAATGCCTGTTGCCTTGCGCCCGGCCGAGCATGGAAAAAAGGGCTGGGTTGGAATAGAATAGGCGTTATGAGCAAACGGAAGGCCGATTTTCCCCGGCTTTTTCTGGGGGAGGTCGGCAAGACCGTCCGGGAAGGCGTCGTGCTCCGGGATTTTTCCAATTTTCAGATCGGCGGCCCCGCGGATTATTTTTTTGAAGCCGCTTCCTTTGACGACTTGAAAGCGGCGACTCTCGTTGCCCGGCAGCATTCCATCCCCTATTATGTAATCGGCGGGGGTTTTAACCTCTTGTTCGATGATACGGGGTTCCACGGGCTCATTGTCAAGAACTCTGTCAAAGGGGTCAGCCTGGCTGCTTCGGGTCCTGCCCTGACGGCTTTTTCAGGAACATCACTTGACGACATGGTCGCGTTCGCCACGGAGAAGGGCCTGTCCGGCCTCGAATTCCTGGCCGGGATTCCAGGGACGGTCGGAGGGGCGGTGTTCGGCAACGCCGGGGCCTTCGGCCGAAGCATCGGGGAGTCTCTCGAAGATGCGCTTTTGCTGGACAAGGAGGGCATAGAGTTCCGGGCCCAAAGGGAATATTTTTCGTTCGGATACCGCCACTCGGGGCTTAAAAAGAAGCACGATATTCTCTTGAGCCTGCAATTCCGGCTGGAAGCCCGTGACAAGGGCGAGATCAAGGCCGGGATCGAGGAGAAGCTGGCCGTGCGCGCCCAAAAACATCCTCCTAAGGAAACGGCCTATGCCGGCAGCTATTTTAAGAATCCTGTCGGGCCCGACGGGTCCAAGGTCGCGGCCGGCTACCTGCTGGAGCAGATCGGTGCCCGGGAACTCCGTGTCGGCGGCGCGGCGGTCTACCCTGGCCACTCGAACTTCCTGATCAACCGCGGAAATGCCACCGCCCGGGATGTTCTGGCGCTTGCCGGAGAACTCAAATCCAGAGTCAAGGAGCGGTTCGGAATCGAGCTCGAAGAAGAGGTTATTTTTCTTCCAGCCGTTTCTTCAGGGCCCTGATTTTTGAAGCGGGAATCCTTTTCTTTTGAGCCAGCTGCAACGCCCGTCCTCCCAGAATTTTATAGGCGCGGAGGGCTTCGGGAAATTTTCGGAGCGCCCGCAGATGGCGTTTGACGGTCTGTTCATCTCCCCGGGCAATAGGCCCGGTTAAAGCCGTTTCCGCGTCAAGATGTTTTACATTCTGTAAAGTTCCTTCGATGAGGGGAAAAAGGGCCAGCCCGGCCTTCCGGCCTTTGATTCCGACGGCATGAAGGAGCTCGCAGGACAGGTCGAAAAGAGGAACAAAAAGGTTGGAGGCCATGCTGCAGGCGGCGTGATAAAGCGGCTTGTCCTGCGGCTTGATGAGAAGCGGCCGTCCGCCCAGCCGGCGGATGATTTTTTTGGCGATGGACAAGGCTCGCGAATCTCCCTCCACTCCGCAATAGATATTTTTGAACCGTTCGGGCGGTGTCCTCTTCGAGGAGAAGGACTGGATGGGGTGGAACGAGGCGATGGAGGCTCCTCGGCGTTTGAGGGGCAAAAGGGTTTTTGAAGAGAGGATCCCGCTCGTGTGAAAGACGACTTTCCCGCGCCAATCCACCCTGCTGCGGGCGAGCCTGGCGGCGGTCTTTTCAATCTCTTCGTCGGGAATGCAGAGGAAGAGCACCGCGGCGTCCGCCGCCCCGAGCCAGTAGGCGGTCGCTTTCCCGGCGCCTACGATTTTTCGGCTTTCCTGCGCGGCCGACAGGCTCTTGTCTGCGAGCGAACGAATCGTCCATCCCTTCTTGGAAAGGGCGAGGGCCAGGGACGTCCCCAGCCTCCCCGTGCCGATGATCGAGAACGTATTCATTTTTTTTCTCGGAAAACATCCTCCCACAGCCGGACTTCGAGGGAACTCGGCCGCTCGACGTGTTTTTCCATCTCCCGCGCCTTCTTGCGCTCTTTGAGAACTTTCTTGAGCTCGGCGTTAAACTCTTTGCTGGTTAAGGGGCGGGCGCCTTTCATCGCCGCGAATGTCTTGATGTCTCGGTCGGAGCTGACGACAAAGAGCTTCCTGAAGTCCGTCAGCCGGGACAGGATGTCTTTGATGACGGAATCGGCCGTCTCGCCCTCCGCCGGATAGATGATTTCAAATTTATCTTTTGAAGAACTCATCTCGGCGAGGTCCTCGACCGGCCGTCCGTCAAAAATCAGGATGATCTTCGACCGGGTCTGCCGTTGGAAAGCCAGGAGCTTGCGGATGAGGATCCTCTTGTTTTCCGGATCCCGGTGCTCTCCCGGAAAGGAAAATCCTAAAAAGTTGTTTCCGTCGATGAGATAGGCCATCGGGCGCTGCTTCTGCCGGCGGGCCGATTTTCGCGAGCCGCCTACAGCCGGTAGGATTCTCCTGGCTTGAGGATAATGACTTCGGCCAGCGTCCCCACTTTTTTCTTGAATTCTTGGGGATCGGAGGCGACGATGGGGAAGGTCCCGTAATGGATGGGGATGACTTTTTTCGTCTGGATATACTCCACGGCCTTGGCGGCCGAGGCCGGGCCCATGGTGTAGCGGTCGCCGATGGGAATGAAGCTGAGGTCGGGATGGAAGAATTCGCCGATGATCTTCATGTCGTAGGTCAGGCCGGTATCGCCGGCGTGGTAGAGCTTTTTCCCGTCCATCTCGACCACGACGCCCGCGGCGCACCCCTTCTCGGCCGAGTGGGTGGCGATCACCATGTGAACCGTCAAGCCCCGGGCCTCGACGGTGCCCCCGATGTTCATGCCTTCCGCTTCGAGCCCCAAGGCCTGGGCTTCGACAGCGACTTCATGCATGGCCACGATTACGGCGCCCGTTTTTTTAGCGATGGCAAAGGCATCGCCGAGGTGGTCGCTGTGGTGATGCGTTACGACCACGACATCTGCGGTCTTGATCTTTTCCGGCGACGTCGATGCTTTGGGGTTTCCGGTGAGGAACGGATCGATATAGACAGTCTTTGAGCCCTGGATCTTAACGGCCGAATGGCCCAACCACGTGATTTCAATCATGGAATCCTCCTCTCATCCCGGGGGCCAGGACATCTTCCGTCCCCCGAGAAGGTGAAAATGGATATGAAACACGTCCTGCCCCGAATCCCTGGCCGTGTTCAGGACGATGCGGTAGCCGGACTCGGCGATCCCCTTGTCCCGGGCGATCTGGCGGGCTTTGATCAGGATGTGGCCGAGGAGATCGCCCTTGTCCTCGGGGACATCGTTCAATGAGGCAAAATGGTCCTTGGGGATGATCAAGATATGCGTCGGAGCCTTGGGATGGATATCTTCGAAGGCGAGAATGGCCTCATCCTCATACACTATTTTTGCTGGGATCCCTTTCTCGGCAATCTTGCAAAATAGGCAGTTTTCCATGGCGGTCCTCGCTGTATCGGCGAATATTAATCAACGTAATAATTAAAATGACATCCCCGTTCGGGCGGCGCTTAGGCCGCCCGCAGCCCCCGGGCCCCGGGGAACCAGTCCCGTCGGTTCCCCCCGGCGGCAAATCCGACGGGGCCCCCCTCCGCTACGGGGGCTTGAGGGCGGCCTAAGCGCCGCCCATACATTGTCACTTTATTTATTGCGTTTGTATTAGATTTTAATGCGTTCGATGCGGGCACCCAGCGACTTGAGCTTTTCCTCGATGGCTTCGTAGCCGCGATCGATATGCTCGACCTCGTTCACATTCGTCTCTCCGCCGGCGATCAGCCCGGCCAGGATGAGCGAGGCGGACGCCCTCAGGTCGGTGGCGATGACCTCGGCGCCGGACAGGGGGGTCTTTCCTTTGACCAGGGCCTTGTCGCCGGAAACCTCGATGTTCGCCCCGAGGCGCAAAAGCTCGTTGACATGCGAAAAACGCCGGTCGAAGATCGTCTCGGTGATGATGGATGTGCCTGACGCCTGGGTCATGAGCACCATGAACTGGGCCTGCATATCGGTCGGGAAACCCGGGTAGGGCGATGTCGTGATGTCCTGGGGCTTGATCTCCGGGCTGCCGATGACGCGCAGAACATCGTCTTTGATCGTCTCGATGACAGCCCCGGAATAGCGCAACTTCTCGATGATCGTGATCAGGTGGACGGGCTGGATGTCGATGAGCGTGATATCGCCCTGGGTCAGCGCGCCGGCGACCAGAAACGTGCCGGCTTCGATCCGGTCGGGGATGATCTCGTGGACGGCGCCTCCGAGCTCGTCGGCGCCCTTGATGCGTATGACCTCTTCGCCGATGCCCTCGATCTGGGCGCCCATCTTGACGAGCAGCTCGCAGAGGTTGGAGACTTCGGGTTCCCGGGCGCAGTTGCGGAGGACGGTTTCGCCGCGGGCGAGGGAGGCGGCCATGACCAGGTTCTCGGTGCCCGTGACGGTCTTTTTTTCAAATTGGATATCCGCTCCCTGCAGCCTTTCGGCTTCGGCCTTGATGTAGCCGTGCTCCAGCGTGATCGAGGCGCCGAGCTTCTGGAGTCCTGCGATGTGGAGGTCGATCGGCCGGGATCCGATCGCGCAGCCGCCGGGCAGGGCGACGATGGCCTTTCCGGAACGGGCCAACAGCGGTCCCAAAACCAGGATGGAGGCGCGCATGACCCGGACCAGCTCATACGAGGCTTCCTCGGAAAGGATCTTTTTGACCTGGATGGTCAGGGCATTTTTTTTGAGGTCGTAGTCCGAGCCGAGCTCCTTCATCAAGGTCAGCATGGAAAAAACGTCTTTGACCAGGGGGATATTGCCGAGGCGGACCTTGTCTTGGGTGAGGAGAGACGCGGCGATGGCGGGAAGGACGGCGTTCTTCGAGCCGCTGATCTTCACTTCGCCTTTGAGCCTAAGGTTGTGATCGCCGAGAATCCGTATTTTTTCCATGCAAAATGATTTTAGACGATCGGGCGCCAAAATTCAACTTGCTTTGGTGGGGTCAAAGCTACACATTTGACAAAAACGTAAGTGAACGGACAAGAATCATCTAAGTGGGAAGATTTCTGTCAAATGTGTAGCTTTGACCCCGGATACTCAGACGGCTTTCAGGGCCTGGTCCAGGTCGGCGATGACATCGTCCGGATCCTCGCCGCCGACGCACAACCGGATGAGCTGGGGCGGAATGTCGGCCATGCGGCGGGCTTCCTCGCCCTGCTGCTGGTGGGTGGAGATGGCCGGGATCGTGGCGACGCTCTTGATCCGGCCGAGGTCCGTGGCCCTGTAGATCAGTTTGAAGCGGTCGAAGGCCTTGCGGGCGTTTTCCGGCGGGCCGTCCACTCCGAAACTCATCAGGTGGCCATAGCGATTGACCTCGCTGCCTTTCCCGTCGTCGGAGTCGACGAGCTTCATGTATTTTTTTGCCAGGCCGTGATGGGGAAAGCTGGGAAGGCCGAGATAATCGACCCGATAGACTTTGGGATGGCCCTGCAGAAATTCAGCGACCTTCTGGCAATTCTGGCTGAGCAGGTCCATTTTCGAGCGAAGGGTTCGAAGGTCGTTCAGGGCAAACATGGCGTTCACGGGCGATGCCGCCGGTCCGTTGTCCCGGTAGGGCAGGAATTTGACGTATTCGGCAAAGCTCTCTTTGAACAGAGGATGGTCGTTTTTGACTTTCGTCACGATCGGTTTGCGGCTGATGAGCGCGCCGCCGATGGCCAGCCCGCCGGCCGTGATGGATTTCGTCAAGGAATGGACAACGATATCGGCGCCGCAGTTGATCGGCCTCATCAGGGCCGGGGTGGCGCAGGTGGCATCGACGATGAAAGGGATTTCCCAGGAGTGGGCGAGCTCGGCCAACATTTTGCTATCACAGAAAGATTGCTGGGGATTGCTCGGCGCTTCCATATAGAGGAACCGGGTGTTCTCGTCGATCTTGGCCTTCCATTCGTTCACGTCCTCGGGATGGAGAACCCAGCGGACCTCAATGCCCCGTTCCCGCATTTTGCGGACGGAGAAATGCTGGAACGTTCCGCCGTAGACCTGGACGCAGGAGACAAAGTTGATCTTTTCCGGGCCGTCTTTTTGCTTGACCAGGAACGGGTCCGTGGCCGACATGATGGCAGACATGCCTGAAGCCGTCACCAGGCAGGATGTATCGTGACCGGTTTTGTAACCCTCAAGCAGAGCCAGTGCCCATTCCAGATAATAGGTTGTCGGGTTGGCGATTCTGGTATAGCACCAAGTGGGAACGAGATAGGCTAGAGCGGCCTCGAGCTCATCTGAATCGCGGTAGGCCTGGGAGGCTGATAAATACAGGGGTTCGATGACGGCTCCCTGGTTGCGGCTGAGGGCCTCCTCAACGGAGTATAGACCGTGGACGGCGATCGTGTCGAACTTCCATTTCTTGACCTCGGCCAAATGGGCCTCACGTTCGGCCATGAGCTTCTTGGCCTCTGCCACATACTTCATGACTCCCGGGCTGTATGTCTTGTCGTCAGGCATGACTCCTCCAAGATGGATTGACGAATGAACCGAAGCATTCAAGCGTGACAAGGAAGTCGAGGGACGTTTGTTGTTTTGAGCGTGCCATGATTTAAGCTAAAGAAAAATACGCAATCGGACGGTCGCGTTTCTCTTGCTCTGCGTGCTAAAACGCATGATACAGGATTTCGTGAATTCCCGAATTCCTAGAGTCCAGTCTAGCTCAAATCGCGGTGGATGGCAAGCATGTCCTGGAGGATGGCATGCCCCGTTTCGGTTTTCCCGGCGCCGGGCCCCTGGATGGTGACTTTGCCGAGCAGGTCCAGGTCGAAGGTCAGGGCGTTTTGGGCGCCCATGACGCCCGCCAGCGGGTCGGACAAAGGAAGCTTCTGGGGCGACACGGCGGCGGTGATCTTGCCCCCCTCTTTTTTTGTCTGGGCGATCAGCTTATACCGGAAGCCTTCTTGTTTGGCGGCCAGGACCATGTCCCGCGAGATGCCGGTGATTCCCTCTCTTTTTGCATCCGATGGGCGGATATTGCCTTCCAAGATGACGTTGGACAGGATAACGATCTTGGCCAGCGCGTCAAAACCTTCCACGTCGGCTGTGGGGTCGGCCTCGGCATAGCCCAATTTTTGGGCCAAGGCTAAAGCCTCCCGGTAATCCATGTCGTCCAACTCCATCTTGCTCAAGATGAAATTGGTGGTGCCGTTTAGGATGCCTTTGACCTCTTTCACCGTGTTTCCGGCAAAGCCGCTTTCGGCGAGCGTGAAGACAGGTGTGCCGCTCATGACCGTGCCCTCGATCCGGAAATGGACTTTCTTTTTCTTGGCCAAATCCCGAAGCTCCGGATAATGAAGGGCGGCCGGACCCTTGTTGGAGGTGACGACATGTTTGCCGGTCTGCAAGGCCTTCTTGATATAGCTTGTCGCCGGCTCGGCGGTCTTGATGTCCGTGTACGTCAGCTCGGCGATAATATCTGCGTCGCACCGTTCGATCATCTCCAGCGGATCCAGGGCGGCGCCTTGGCGGGCCTTTTCTGGGGCGTAATCGGCGAGGTTTTTTCCTTGGCCGAGCAGGCCGAGCACTTTTTTGATGTCGATGCCCTTCGGCACGAGAAGGGATCCCTTGAGCTTGTCACTGATGGCCACGACCTTGGCCTCGAAGCCGAATTTATTTTTGAGTTCCCCGGCCTTTTTGTCCAGGATGTCCAAGAATCCCTGGCCGACGGTGCCGCAGCCGATGAGGGCAATTTTGTGTTTCATGGGTCCTCCATGGTTTGGGATGTCCGGGAATAGAAAATCATCCTATCGTATTGACTGCCTCGATGTCAAAGCGGCTGCCGGATTGGCGAGCATTCCAAATTCCATGAAAGGTTCGATGGGTCCTGTCGGACACTCTTGGAGGGAAACCCTTAGTCCGGGTTTCCCTCCAACGATCGCTTCGCTCTCTGCCTCCTTTCCAAGGAGCACTTGGCGATGAATTCATTCAAGGACGCTTCTTGATGGGAAAGCAGGATTTTTATCAGCTTCGAGCGCCACGGGGCAGCATCCGTGCCACCCATCCAAAAATTAACCACGGAATTTGGCATGTTTCCGCCGGATTGACTTCGACCTTTTGTTTACCTATGATGGGCTCATCTTTGAAGGAGGACCGATGAAAAAAGGAATTTTCGTATTATTCCTGGCGTTGTTGCTGGCCGGGATTTCCGCCCAAGCCCAGCCGGTTTCAAAAGGCCTGAAGGTTTTCATCTCGGTGGACATGGAGGGGATCTGTGGAGTGATCAACTGGGATGAGACCAGTCAGGGCGGGCCGGATTATCCCTTGTTCCGGAAGCTCATGACGCAGGAGGCCAACGCCGCGATCGAAGGCGCGCTGGCGGCCGGCGCCACGGAGATCCTTGTCCGCGATTCGCACGGCAGTGGGCGCAACATCCTGCCGGACCTCCTCCGGCCCGAAGCCCGGCTGCTGCGGGACTGGACATACGGCCCGCTGAGCATGATGGAGGGAATCGACAAGAGTTTTGATGCGGTGATTTTCATCGGATATCATGCCCGGGCGGGAACGCCGGACGCGGTCCTCAAGCATACCATGACGCTCTCGATCTATGACGTCGTTATTCTCGTATCGGGAGATCAGGCGATCGCGCAGCAGGCCAAAGAGCTGTTTGGCGAGGTGGAAGGAGTCATCGTCAAGGAAGCAATCGCTACAGCGGCGATTATGCTGAGCCCGGCGAGGGCGCAGGAACTCATCCGAACAAAAACGACGGCCGCCTTGAAAAGGCTCAAGGATTTCAAACCCTATAAACTCAATCCTCCTTACACCCTGGAGGTCGTTTATACGGACGAGGCCATGGCTGTGAAAGCGTCCTGGATACCGGGGGCGGTTCGGACCAGTGCCCGTTCGGTATCGTTTACATCCAATGATTTTATGGAGATGCTCAAGCTCTGGCGCCTAGCCCGAAATGTGGGGTAACGGGGTCAAACCTCAACATTCAACAAAAAAATCCTCAAGGCTGAGACTCTTTAATAATCCTGGGTCAAAGCTGCACATTTGACAAATTCAATCCCGGATTTTGAGATCTCGTTTTTTATTATTTATCAAATGTGAAGTTTTGACCCCAAATACAGATATTGATCCGCTCGTATTGTTGAATGTTGAGGTTTGACCCCGAATAAAAAAAGGACGGCCCCTTGCGGGACCGTCCTTTTTGTTTCCTCAATCAGCGAAGGTCGAGAGAAATCTCTCTTACTTCGGCTGCGCGGCCGCCTTGATCTGAGCTTCGACCCAGTCGGTCGTGACGCTCTTGGGTCTTTCTATCGGAAGTCCGAGAGCGCGGCTCCAGATCAGCTGGGCCAGGACGCCCATGGCACGGGAAACGCCGAAGAACACGGTGTAGAAGTCGTATTCGGTGAGGCCGTAGTGATAGAGCAGACAGCCGGAGTGGGCGTCGACATTGGGCCATGGATTCTTGGTCTTGCCATGCTGGGTCAGGATGTCGGGGGCCACTTCATAGACCATGCTGACAACCTTGAAGATGTCGTCATTGGGCAGGTGCTTGAGAGCGAATTCTCTCTGGGCGACATATCTCGGATCGGTCTTGCGGAGAACGGCATGGCCGTAGCCGGGGACGACCTTGCCGGCATTGAGCGTGTCCCAGATGTACTTGATCAGCTGGTCCTTCGTGGGAACTCCGCCCAGGTCTTTCATCAGGTTCATGATCCAGCGCAGAACTTCCTGATTGGCCAATCCGTGGAGCGGGCCGGCCAAGCCGTTCATGGCGGCGGACAGGGAATAATAAGCGTCGGACAGCGCGGAGCCGACGAGGTGGCAGGTGTGCGCGGAGACGTTTCCGCCTTCGTGGTCGCTGTGGATGACGAGATAGAGGCGCATCAACTCCTTGAACGCTTCATCCTTCACTCCGACCATATGGGCCATGTTTCCGCCCCAGTCGAGGTTCATGTCGGCGGGTATCTGCTTGTCATCTTTATAGCTTCTGCGGTAGATGAAGCCCGCGATCGAGGGCAGCTTGGCCAGCAGGTTCATGGCGTCTTCGTACATCGGATCCCAGTGCTCGACCTTGCTCATGCCCTTTCTGTATCTCTGCTCGAAGATCGAGTCTTTCTGGAGGGCCAGGATACCGAGCGAGAACTGGGTCATCGGGTGCATGTCCTTGGGCAGGGACTTCAGGGTATCGAGCAGGTACGCGGGAAGCGCGCTGCGTTTCTGCCATTCTGCCGTGATTTCTTTGACATCGTCGTTCGTCGGGAGATCGCCCGTCAGCAGGAGATAGAAGATGCCTTCGGGAAGAGGCTCGGCTCCGCCCGGAGCCTTCGGGAGTTTTTCCCGGAGCTCGGGGATGGTGAAGCCGCGGAAGCGGATGCCTTCGATGGGATCTAGCGCGGATGTTTCCCAAACCATGCACTTGACGCTGCGCATGCCGCCGTAGGCCTGAGCGACGCTGACATCGCCGACTTTCATCTCGCCATGCTCTTTGAGAATCTTCTGGACTCTCTCGCGCATCGGGACCATTTTTGCAGCAAACTTTTCTTTTAATGAAGCCACTCGATTAACCTCCTATTAGATTTTTTATTAAAAAATAAGTCCGTTTTCCTCGTCAATAGCCAGGCAAATATAACATGCTCTTTTCCCTCTGTCAAATGCTAAGACGCCGCCGGAGGGCCGTCTTTTTCGGGAAGCCCTTGATTTTTTCTGGGGCTGCCATTATGCTTCTCGTGATTGAGAAAAAAGACCGCTCTTCGGAGTCCCTCGACGGGGGAGCGGTCTGGCGTCCCTGAAATTTATGGAAGGAGTGAAACATGGGAGCATTGCTGATTTTTATCATCATCATCGGCGCGCTGTTCATCATCGCCATCGGCATGTACAACAGCCTGATCAGCCTGAGGAACAGGTGCGACAACGCCTGGGCCCAGGTCGATGTCCAGCTCAAAAGGCGGTATGACCTCATTCCCAACCTGGTGGAGACGGTCAAGGGCTATGCCAAGCACGAGCGGGAAGTCTTTCAGAACGTCACGGAAGCCCGGGCCAAGGCCATCAACGCCGGCACGGTCAAGGACCAGAGCCAGGCGGAAAACCAGCTGACCGGAGCCCTGAAGACATTGTTCGCCGTGGCCGAGAACTATCCCGAGCTGAAGGCCAACCAGAACTTCTTGATGCTCCAGGAGGAGTTGGCGGGTACGGAAGGAAAGATCGCCTACGCCCGTCAGTTCTACAACGACACGGTCATGAAGTTCAACATGAAGCAGCAGGTGTTCCCCTCGAACATCATCGCCAAGACATTCAACTTCAAAGAGAAGGAATATTTCGAGCTGGAAGAGCCGGCCGCTAAAGAGCCGGTCAAAGTTTCCTTTTGATTTAAATCGTCATTGCCAGTCTCCGTGAGCCGTGGCAATCTCATCGAAGAGGGTTTTTCCGAATGTACGAACAAATAGCCAGCAACAAGCGGAAGTCGTTTTTGCTCGTCTTCTGTTTCATCGCCTTCATTTTTTTGCTGGCCTGGCTGTTTGAGCAGCTGGCCGGGATGGGCACGAGCGGCCTCGTCCTCGCTCTCGTCATCGCCTCGATCTCGGCCTTCGCCGGCTATTATGCCAGCGACAAGATCGTCCTGGCCATCAGCCGCGCCCGGCCGGTCACCAAAGAAGAGTTTCCCCATCTCTACAATGTCGTCGAGGGGCTGGCGATCGCGGCCGGCATCCCCGCGCCGCGCTGCTACGTCATCGAGGACACCGCCCCGAACGCCTTTGCGACGGGGCGCAACCCCAAAAACTCCGTGATCTGCGTGACCACCGGGCTCCTGGAAAAGATGAACCGGGTGGAGCTCGAAGGCGTGATCTCCCACGAGATGTCGCACATCAAGAATTATGACGTCCTTGTCCAGACCTTGACGGTGGTCATGGTCGGCGTGATCGCTCTCATGAGCGACTGGATCCTGCGAAGTTTTCTGTGGGGCGGCCGAAGAAGGGGCGGTCGGGATAAAGGGGGAGCGGGTTCGATTCTTATTGTCGTTGGGCTGGTGCTGGCGGCCCTCTCCCCGATCATTTCTCAGCTCATCCGGCTGGCCATTTCGCGCAAGCGCGAATTCCTGGCCGATGCCAGCGGCGCCATGATCACGCGTTATCCTCCAGGTCTGGCTTCGGCTCTGAGGAAGCTCGATGCGGACACGGAGCCTCTCGAGGCCGCCAACAAGGCTACGGCCCATCTTTACATCGTCAACCCGCTCAAGGATATCAAGGGCAAGGTCAATAAACTCTTCAGCACCCATCCTCCCATCGAAGAGCGGATCGCCGCCTTGGAGAAAATGTAAAAGGCTCGGACTGATTGGCTCAAAAACGCGCAGCGCTTGCGCCCAGCGAGTCAAGAATGCTGCTCGACCTCGTGTCTCGCTCTCCTCTCCCTCAAAGCAATTAAAGGAGAGGAACCGTGCCCGCTCGCCACTCGGACGGTTTTTTCCGCCAATCAGTCCTCGCCTAGCTAAACTTAGGTAAGAGCTTTGGCGGCTTGAAAAAATCGGCCGAGCTGGCTATAATGCTCCTGCCCTCAAGCGGGGTCGTAGTTCAGCTGGTTAGAACGCCGGCCTGTCACGCCGGAGGTCGCGAGTTCGAGTCTCGTCGGCCCCGCCAACATACAGCCGAGCCGTGGACATTTTTCGGGGTCCCCCCTGATTATTAGGGAGGATTAGGGGGGTTAAGATCGCTAATTTAGATTCTTAAACACGGCTCGGGTTGTTTCTAAACGCCGACCTTCGGTCCCCCTTAATTCCTTATGGGGGGTAGGGGGGATAAATATTACTAATTCAGGGTCTTAAACGCGTCTTTGGGGTGATCAAGGCGTACAAATTTTCCTTTAAGCGCCTTTAAGCCAATTTAAGCGAGTTTTATCAAGTTTTGGAACACGGGCGGAACATTCCTTGATAATCTTTAGCCATCCCAAATAGAAGGGGTCAGCAATGGCCATCAAGTGCCCGAAATGTAATGTCGCCAATCCTGACACCGTCAAATTCTGCGGAGAGTGTGGCACTCAGCTTCCTTCTTCCAGAGATATCCATCCAGAAGTCACAGAGACTCTCCAAACGCCGATTAAAGAGCTGACCACAGGCAGCAATTTCGCCGGCCGCTATCAGATCATCGAGGCGTTGGGGCATGGCGGTATGGGCCGGGTCTATAGAGTCCTAGATAAGAAACTCAATGAGGAAGTTGCGCTAAAGCTGATTAAGCCTGAAATAGCCTCTGATAAAGAAACAATTAGAAGATTCAGCAACGAGCTCAAGCTAGCCCGGAAGATCGGTCATCGGAACGTGGGGCGCATGTATGAATTGATGGAGGATGAAGGAGCTCACTTCATCACGATGGAATATGTGTCCGGGGAGGACCTCAAGAGTTTTATCCACAGAGTGGGCCAGCTTCCTATCGGAAAGGCAATTTCTATTGCTAAGCAAATCTGCGATGGTCTGGCCGAGGCCCATGGGCTGGGAGTTGTGCATCGTGATTTAAAGCCCAGCAACATCATGATTGACAAGGATGGGAATGCTCGGATCATGGATTTTGGGATCGCCCGCTCGCTTCAGGCAAAAGGGATTACGGGTGCCGGGGTGATCATAGGGACACGTGAATACATGTCACCAGAACAGGCAGAGGCGAAGGATGTTGATAAACGGTCAGATATTTACTCGCTCGGAGTAATCTTTTTCGAGATGGTGACAGGGCGTGTGCCCTTTGAAGGCGAAACGCCTTTAAGCATTGTTATGAAGCATAAGGGAGAGATCCCGAAAGATCCAAAGCAGTTTAATCCCATCATCCCTGACGACCTGAGCAACGTTATTTTGAGATGCCTGGAAAAGGACATGGCGAAACGATACCAGACTGCCGCTGAAGTTCGATCAGAGCTGGAAAAAATTGAGAAAGGCATTCCCACTACGGAACGGGTCGTGCCCGAGAGAAAAACGCTGACTTCGAGGGAAATCACTGTCAAATTCAGCTTGAAGAAGTTGCTTTGGCCGGGATTAGCGGTCGTCCTCATAATCACTTTTGGCCTTGTCCTATGGCAAGTCCTCAGAGTAAAAAAGGCTCCTCCCGCCGCGGAAAAGCCCCCGGCGAAAATTGCCGGCTTTCCGGAAGCGAAAAATTCGATCGCCGTTCTCCCGTTCGTCGATCTGAGCCCGGCCAAAGAATATGAATATCTCGGCGAGGGAATCGCTGAAACGCTGATCAATGCTTTAAGCACAATCCCCGACCTTCGCGTCCCGGCGAGAACCTCAGCTTTTTCCTTCAAGGACAAAAGCGCGGATATCAAAGAAATCGGCCAGAAGCTCAGCGTGGCGACCGTCCTGGAAGGGAGCATCCAGGTCTCGAGAAACAGGCTTCGCGTCACTTCTCAACTCATCAATATCGATGACGGCTTTCATCTCTGGTCGGAGAAATATGACCGGAACATGGAGGATGTGTTTGCCATCCAGG
>JAPKZH010000279.1 GCA_026393905.1 Candidatus Aminicenantota bacterium | reverse complement strand
ACATCGAGAAGGACGAGGACGTCGTCGTGTCCTTTTATCAAGGCGAGTTTTTCTGCCGGGTCAAAGATGTGGACAGGGAGTCGCGCATCGAATCCCGGGCCGTCAAAGAAAAATGAATGGATTTGGAAAGCATCTCTTTTTCTGTGATAAGAATGATGGGGCCTGTCGGACACTCTTGGAGAGAAACCCTTCGAGCGGGTTTCCCTCCAACGATCGCTTCGCTCTCTGCCTCCTTTCCATGGAGCATTCGGCGATGAATTCAAAGGGGACGCTCCATGGAAGGGTGGCAGGGCAGGCGGGCATTCCCGTTGCCCGTCGGAGGAGGATTCTATCAAAGGGTCCTTCTCCAACGGTGTCTGCGGGGCAACATCCGCGCCACCCATCCTTATCACGCTGGCGCTGTTTGAGAGGGGCGTAAAGCTGGCCCGCTTTTTGCGCGACGAGCTGGAAAGGGCAGAAAAGAAAATCGAGATTCTCCTCAAAAATGAAAAGGGGGAAATCCGGCCCGAGCCGTTCGACCTCGAAAAGGCTGAAGGCCTCGGCGCCCAGGCGGAAGAGGAAAACGCCAAAGAAGAAAACGAGAAAAGCGGCGGCAAGAAAACGCGGACAAAAGGTCCAAAAAAAGAGGGCGGGGACGATGACACCCTGCCGTTCTAGCCTGGAGCGGGCGTGCCCATTTTCCAAATGAACGGCGTCAAAGTCGGGCTTTGACTCCATTCTTGCTGAATAAGATGGACGCAAAAAATCTGTTGGCCGGCTATAAGGATGCCGTCGAAGGCGATCTCCGGCGCATCCTCTCCCGTCACGACACTCTCCTCTTCCAGGCCATGCGCTATTCGGTCCTCTGCGGCGGAAAGCGATTCCGTCCCTTGCTGCTCCTTTCGGCCGGGGACGCTTTCGGGGCCGGCCTGAGACGGACGCTTCCTTTCGCCTGCGCCGTCGAGCTCATCCACAATTATTCACTGATCCATGATGACCTGCCGGCGCTGGACGACGACGACTATCGCCGCGGCCGTCCCTCCTGCCATAAGGCCTTCGGCGAGGACATCGCTCTTTTAGCCGGGGACAGCCTCCTCACCCTGGCTTTTGAAGTTATGGCCGCTGCGGAAATGCCGAAGAGCCGACTGGCTCGCAAAGACCAGGTCATCAAAGAAGTCGCCCAGCTGGCCGGCGTGGAGGGAATGATCGGGGGGCAGCTCTTGGACATCACGTTCTCCGTGGATAACGCGGCCAAGGAAAGCCTTCACGAGCTCATGCTCAAGAAAACGGGGGCGCTGATCGTGGCCTCCGTCAGGGCGGGCGCCGTTCTCGGCGGGGCGCAGCGCTCGAAGCTCGAGAGCTTGACCGAATACGGCAAAAACGTCGGGCTTGCCTTCCAGGTTAGGGATGACATCCACGACGCGGCCACAACACGCAAGAAAGCGAGCTTGGCCAAACCGAATTATGTGACGGTGTTCGGCCGAGAAAAGGCCGGCCTCCTTTTGAAACAATCCGTCAGGGCGGCGCTGGCCGCTTTGAAAACGGCCTCGATCGGATCAGGCCCGCTTCAACGTCTGGCCCGGCAACTCTTGGAACCAGGAACATGAGCAAACTCCTTGACCAAATCTCGAGCCCACAGGACCTGAAAAAGCTCTCCCCCGAGGACCTGGCCCGGCTGGCCAATGAGTTGCGAGCTTACATCCTGGAAGTCGTTTCCAAAAACGGCGGCCATCTTTCGGCCAACCTAGGTGTCGTCGAATTGACCCTGGCCCTCCACTATGTCTTCGACACTCCGCGCGATAAAATCATCTGGGACGTCGGCCACCAGTGCTACACGCATAAAATCATCACGGGACGCAGGGAACAATTCCGCAAGCTCCGCCAGTTTGACGGCCTGCTCGGATTCCCCAACCGGGAGGAGAGCGAATATGACGTCTATAATACGGGACATGCCTCCACGGCGCTATCGGCCGCGCTCGGCCTGGCCGTGTCCAGGGATAAAAAGAACGAACAACACAAGGTCATCGCCGTCGTCGGCGACGGCAGCTTGACGGGCGGAGTGTCATGGGAAGCGCTGAACCAAATCGGTCATCTCCGGACGCCCCTGATCATCGTCCTCAACTTCAACGAGATGTCCATCTCGCCGAGCGTAGGCGCCATGTCCAAGTATCTGACCTATCTGGCCAGCGGGCAGCATTACCTGAGGGCAAAAGACCATGCCAAATCCATCTTGAAATCCATCCCCGTTCTGGGCTGGCCGATGATCAAGGCTGGGCGTGCCGTGGAAGAGCTCGTCAAGAAGACATTTTTCCCGGGCCTCGTCTTTGAAGAGCTGGGGCTGAGGTATATCGGGCCGGTCCAGGGGCACAGCCTCCACTCGCTCATCGAGGTGTTCCAGGAGGCCAAGGCCTACCAAGAAGGGCCTGTGCTCATCCACACCGTGACGCGTAAGGGTCTCGGCTTCGCCCCGGCTCAGGAGAATCCGGAGCGGTTCCACGGCGCCAGCCCGTTCAATATCCAGACTGGGGAATCCCTGGTCAAGAACCACAGGCCCACCTATTCTTCCGTCTTCGGTCAGACTTTGCTCAAGATCGCCCAGGGCGACGACAAGGTGATCGCAATCACGGCCGCCATGCCGGAGGGAACGGGCCTCACCGGTTTTGCCGAGAAGCTTCCGGAACGATTTTTTGACGTGGGCATCGCCGAGCAGCACGCCGTGAATTTTGCCGCCGGGCTGGCCCTGAGCGGCCTGAAGCCCGTTTGCGCCATCTATTCGACGTTTCTGCAGCGGGCGTACGACCAGATCTATCAGGACGTCTGCCTGCAGGATTTGCCCGTCGTCTTCGCTCTCGACAGGGCGGGGATCGTGTCGGATGACGGGCCGACCCACCAGGGCATCAACGACATCGGCTACTTAAGGCACATGCCAAACATGATCCTCATGGCGCCGCGGGACGAAAACGAGCTCCAGCATATGCTCAAATCGGCCTTCGGATATGGGCATCCGGCGGCGATCCGTTTTCCTAAGGGCGAAGCGGTCGGCGTCCCGATGGATAAAGAATTCAGGGCGTTGCCGCTCGGGAAAAGCGAAAGGCTGAAAGAAGGGCGGGACCTGCTGCTGGCGTTTGGCAGCATGGTCTACCCGGCTTTGGCTGCGGCCGAGGAGCTTGAGAAGGACGGTATCAACCTGGCGGTGGTCGATGCCAAGTTTGCCAGGCCGCTCGACGAAGACATGCTTCTCCGCTATGCAGAACCGGGCAGAACGATCATCACGGCCGAAGAGGGCGTGACCGCCGGAGGTTTCGGGAGCGTCGTGCGCGATTTCCTCGACCGGCAGGAAAAATTCGATATCCGGTTCAAGCAGATAGGAATCCCCCTCGAGATCTATCCTATGGGGAAGGTCCGGCAGATCAAGAAAATATTCCGGCTGGATGCGGAGGGCCTGGTCAGCCAGATCAAGGAATTCTATCGTCTCTGACTCCCGGTGGACGGTCCCGTCCTCCCGATAGAACATGAACAAGGAAAGGGCGGATAAAATCCTCGTGGAAAGAAGGCTGGCCGACAGCCACCAGAAAGCGCAAGCGTTGATCATGGCCGGGCTGGTCTTCAGCGGCGAGCAGCGAATCGAAAAACCCGGCCAGCTCGTCGCCCTCGACCAGGAGGTTTTCATCCATAAACCCTTCCCCTACGTCAGCCGCGGCGGGCTCAAGCTCGAAGAGGCGCTGGATACTCTTCAAATATCCGTCACCGGCAAAATCGCCGCCGACATCGGCTCGTCCACGGGCGGCTTCACGGACTGCCTGCTCCAGCGGGGCGCGGCGAAAGTCTATGCCGTGGATGTGGATACGCGGCAGATCGACTGCCGTCTCCGGGAAGATCCCCGGGTCGTCTTAATTGAAAAAAACGCCCGCTTCCTCGTCCGGGCAGACTTTCCCGACCTCCTCGATTTCGTCACGATGGACGTCTCGTTTATCTCGATTTTGAAAATCTTCCCGGTCCTCAAAGACATTCTCAGCCGCCGCCGCGACTCCGGCCAAGGCGCCGGCCGCGGCCCCGCCCTTCTTCTCTCCCTCATCAAGCCCCAGTTCGAGGTCGGCAAAGGCCAGGTGGGAAAGAAGGGCATTGTCCGCGACGCCGCCCTCCACGAAGAGGTGCTCCATAACATCACGAGCGAGGCGGCCGCCCTGGGTTTCAAGCTTCGCGGGCTTATGAAATGTGCCGTACGCGGCCAGAAGGGAAATCGCGAATTTTTCGGCCTCTGGGTCCTTGAAGGATTGCCGGCGGCCGGCCAAGACGTGCTAAAATGGATCAAGGAGGTAGCCCGGGATGAAAAAAATTAACAGGGTAGGAGTCGTGATCAAGCCCCATGCTCCGGGGATCGAGGATATCCTGACCAAGCTCGATGCCTATCTTCTGAAGCGGGGAATCGAGTG
>JAPKZH010000251.1 GCA_026393905.1 Candidatus Aminicenantota bacterium | reverse complement strand
AAAGGGTAGTATAATACAAACAGGGGGCATCCTCAAGGGAAAAGGCTCGGAGCAAAGCATCTCGAAACCACATAAACGGATGTTTACGGTTCGTGGCAAGCGGTTTGCTTTACCGCTCGATTTCTTTCTTCCAAACCTGATTCTTGCGGTCGTAGGCTTTTTTGCCCTTTTTCGTCGATTGCGGCTTGGTCGGAGGGGGCATGGGCTTGCGCAGCTTTTGCCAGAGAGGCTTCTGTCGCCTGTTGATTTGATGGGTCATAGGACTATGATTTCGGCTTCTGCGGCGGCCGGGTCGAACAGGGCCACGGTGCTTTGGCCCGTAAGCCATCCGCCCGTTTCTCCCGGATTGACCACGAGGGTTTTCTTCTGTCTGCGAACATCGGGCTTGTGGGTATGGCCGTAGATGATCAGGTCGTATTCCTGCTTGGCCAGAAAGGCTTCGACCCGGGCATTCAGATGGGTGACCAGAATGTTAAGCCCTTCAAAATGAAAGATATATGGGGCTTTCTGGACCAGACCAAAGGCCTCGAAGGCCTTGGCCAGCCCCATTTTTTCGCCGTCGCAATTCCCAAAGACACCTTTGACCGGGCAGCCGAGCTTTTCCAGCTCTCTGGCTGCGAAAGGCGCGATGAAGTCTCCGGAATGAACGACCAGGTTGCATCCTGATTCCCTAAAGAGACGCACGGCCGATCGGATCGCATTCAAGTTATCGTGCGAGTCCGCCATCACGCCGATCATTGTTTCTCCTCGGGTACGGTCGCGGCGCCGCCCCTTATCCGCCGGCATGACCATAAAAATAATGCTTTTTTTGCCGTTTGTCCAGTCTCAATCTGAGGATGGGCAGCCAAGGTCCCTGTCCCCAAATTTTCTTGACTTTAAAGGGGAGATTTCATTAATATATATCCGCTCTAAACGTCGGAAATAGGCGCGTAGCTCAGTGGGAGAGCGCTTCCTTGACACGGAAGAGGCCGTGGGTTCAATCCCCTCCGCGCCTACCATTAGCGAAGGAGTGTCTCTTAAGACAGAGTCATAGAATGGTACGGTTGTTCATTTCCTTCCCGGCCACGTTTTCATGAACGTCCAGGCCGGAATCGGTAAAACGACGAAAAGGGGTCTGGTTTCCATAGGAGGGTGCGCCCTTTTATGATTTTTTCCAGGAACCGGATTGGATGAGGAAGATGGAAGATAATAAAGACATGTCCCCGGACAAGGGCTCAGCGGGAGCCCTCGAACTTTTGCGGCACAGCGCTTCGCACCTGCTTGCCCATGCCGTGCTCGAGCTCTTTCCCGGAACCCAGGTCGGGATCGGACCGGCCGTCGAAAACGCTTTCTATTACGACTTTCTCCGGGCCGAACCCTTCAGCCTCCAGGACCTGGATGCCATCGAGAAAAAGATGCAGGAGCTCGCCCGGGCCGACCTCCCGATTGAAAAGGTCACCTTTTCCAAGACCGAAGCGATCCGGCTCTTCAAGGAATTGGGGCAGGAGCTCAAGGTCGAGCTCATCCAGGAGAAGGCCGGCGACCAGGTCACCTGTTACCGGCAGGGAAAATTCATCGATTTTTGCTTGGGGCCCCATATGCCGTCCACCGGGCAAATCAAGTATTTCAAGCTGCTTTCCGTTTCCGGCGCCTACTGGAAGGGCGACGAGAAAGGCAGACAGCTCCAGCGCATCTATGGGACCGCTTTTTTCACCAAGCAGGAGCTCGATGACTACCTCCACCTTCTCGAGGAAGCCAAAAAGCGCGACCACCGCCGTCTCGGTGCCGAATTGGACCTCTTCAGCTTCAACGAGGACTTGGGCGGCGGGCTCGTCCTCTGGCACCCGAAAGGCGCTGTAGTCCGCCAGGTGATCGAGTCCTTCTGGCGGGAGGAGCACGTCAGGGAGGGCTACGATTACCTCTATACTCCGCACCTGGCCAAGCTCGATGTCTGGCGCCGCTCCGGGCACACGGAGTTCTACGATGCCATGTTCCCGCCGCTCGAAAGCGAAGACATCGAGTATGAGATCAAGCCCATGAACTGCCCTTTTCATATCATGGTCTATAACTCTAGGCAGCGCAGCTACCGCGACCTGCCCATCCGATACGCCGAACTGGGCACCGTTTACCGCTATGAGAGAAGCGGCGTTCTTCACGGCCTGCTCAGGGTTCGCGGTTTCACCCAGGATGATGCCCATATCTTCTGCCGCGGCGATCAGCTCGAGGAGGAGGTCATCAAAACCGTCCGTTTCGCCAAACATTTCTTCACCGCTTTCGGGTTTGAGGAATACGACATCTATTTATCCACCCGGCCCGAGAAATACGTCGGGCGGCTGGAGGACTGGGACAAGGCCGAGGCGGCCTTGAAGCACGCCCTCAAGGATGCCGATCTCGCCTATAAAGTCGACGAGGGCGCGGGGGTGTTTTACGGTCCGAAGATCGATATCAAAGTCAAGGATATCCTCAAGCGGTCCTGGCAATGCACCACCGTTCAGCTCGATTTTAACCTGTCCGAACGCTTCGACCTGAATTACACCGGCGAAGATGGCAAGGACCACCGGCCGTTCATGATCCATCGCGCCCTTCTCGGATCGCTGGAGCGGTTCTTCGGGCTTCTCATCGAGCACTTCAACGGCAATTTCCCCCTCTGGCTGGCTCCCGTGCAGGTCGCGATTCTTCCCATCGCCGAGCGCCATCATGAGTATGCGGGAAAGCTCGATGCGCTCTTTAAAGACAACAAGCTGCGCTCGCAGGCCGACCTGCGGCGCGAAAAGATCAATTACAAGATCCGGGAGGCCGAGAGCCAAAAGATCCCCCTGATTCTGGTGGTCGGGGACAAGGAGGTGGCGGCCGGCACCGCCTCTTTGCGGATCCACGGTCAGGGCGACAAGGGCCAGGTCAACGTCTCGGAGTTCCTTGATAAAGTCAAGAAACTCAATGAACATAAATCACAAGCCGTGAATCTTTAAAGGAGGACAATCATTTTTAGAAGACAACCCTTTTACCCCAGAGAAAAGCCAAAACCGCATAGGATTAATGAAATGATTCAGGCCAGAGAAATTCGAGTGATCGACGAAGAGAAAAAACAGCTGGGGGTCCTGCCGGCCTCCGAAGCCCTTTCTCTGGCCAGGCAGAGAGGCATGGATCTGGTCGAAATCGCTCCTCAGGCAACTCCGCCGGTCTGCCGGATCATGGATTACGGCAAGTTTCTCTACGAATTGCATAAAAAAGACCATGAGGCCAAGAAACATCAAAAAACGATCCGTCTCAAAGAGATCAAATTCCGGCCGAAGATCAGCATTCACGATTACACGTTCAAATTGAAGCATGTCCAGCGCTTTTTGGAAGAGGGCGATAAGGTCAAGATCACGATCATGCTCCGAGGGAGGGAAAAGTCTCGTCCCGAAATGGGCTATGCGGTCCTGGACAGGGTCGTCGCCGATGTCCAAGGATTCGGGCACCGGGACGGGGGAATCCGGAAACTGGATTGGGCTGTCTCTGCGCTGCTTGTCCCCGCGAAGTCAGGAGGAAAAGATGCCAAAGTTAAAAACCCACAGGGGAGCCAAAAAGAGGTTCCAGGTCACAGCGAACAAGAAGGTGACCCACAGCAAGGCGGGTAGGAGCCACATCCTCACCAAAAAATCAGCCAAGAGGAAAAGGAACCTCGGCCGGAAGGCCCTTATCAGCCCTGCCGACCTAAAGGTCGTCAAAACCATGCTGCCTTACGAATTTTGAGCCGGGAGAGTCAAAGATGCCAAGAGTCAAACGAGGATTCAAGAGAAGGAAGAGGCGGGAAAAAGTCTTAAAGCTGGCCAAAGGGTATTGGGGAGCGAGAAGCCATAACTACCGGACAGCCAAGGAAGCGGTCGAGCACGCTCTCGTCTATGCCTACCGCGACCGCCGGGCGAGAAAAAGAGATTTCCGCGGGCTTTGGATCATCCGGATCAAGGCCGCGGCCAAGCTCAACGGCCTGACCTACAGCCGTTTCATCCAGGGCTTGAAGAAGCTCCATATCGAGCTGGACCGCAAGGTCCTGGCCGAAATGGCGGTGAACGCACCCCAAACCTTCAGCCGCATTGCCGCAAAAGCGAAAGATGCCCTCGCTTAATCTCGAGACCTTCAAGAGCAAGGTCGATGCTTATCAAAAGAAGCTGGTGGACGAGTCTGCCCGGCCCCATGACTCAAAATCCCTCGAGGAACTGCGGAACCTTTTTCTGAGCAGGAAGCGCGGCTTGATCACGCTTCTCTTCGAAGAGCTCAAAGACCTCAGCCCGGAAGAAAAGCCGGCGGCCGGCCAATGGATCAACAGCCTCAAGCTGGAGGTTCAGGAAAAACTTGCGGCGCTCGAAGCCAAGCTCAAGGCGCCTCAAAGGACAAAAAAAGAGATCGACCTGACCCTTCCCGGTGAACGGCGTTACTGGGGCGCGCCTCATCCGGTCCGCCTCTTCCAGCAGGAAATCGAGAATATCTTCCTGTCCATAGGTTTTTCGATCGAAGACGGTCCGGAGATCGAGACCGATTATTACAATTTCGAGGCGCTCAATTTTCCGCCCCACCACCCGGCCCGCGACGATTGGGACACGCTCTACATTAACGACACGCTGCTGCTCCGGACGCATACTTCTCCGGTCCAGATCCGGGTCATGGAGAAGAAGAAGCCTCCGATCCGGATCATCATCCCCGGCAAGGTCTTCAGGCGCGAAACCCCCGACCCCACCCACCTTCCGATGTTCTTCCAGGTGGAGGGGCTGGTCGTCGATGAGGGCGTGACCTTCGCCCATCTCAAGGGGACGCTCGAATATTTTCTCAAGCGCCTCTTCGGCGATAAAATCAAGATCCGGTTCCGGCCGAGCTTCTTCCCGTTCACCGAGCCTTCCGCCGAAGTGGACATCGAATGCCTGGCCTGCGGCGGCAAGGACGCGGCCTGCCGCCTCTGCGGGGGGACGGGCTGGAAGGAAATCCTGGGCTCGGGCATGGTCGACCCGCAGGTGTTCAAGAACGTCAACATCGATCCCGAAAAGTACTCGGGATGGGCCTTCGGCATGGGCATTGACCGGACCGCCATGTTCGCTTTTGATATTCCCGACATGCGCTTCTTCTTCGAGAATGACCTCAGATTCATAAGGCAGTTTACCCTGAAATGAAGATCAGCTTGGATTGGCTAAAAGAATATGTGGACGTCGGTCTTCCTCTGCCCCAGCTTGTCGACCGGCTGACGATGATCGGACTCGTCGCAGAGCACTGGGAAGAGCTTGAGAAGGATATCGTCCTGGATGTCGAGACCTACGCCAACCGTCCCGACACACTGGGCCACCTGGGGATCGCCCGCGAGATCGCGGCCATGCTCGAGCGGTCCATGAAAGAACAGCATTGGCCGCTGACCGAGCTCACGGTCAAGACTTCGGAGCTTGTCGACGTCCAAATCCTGGACGAAGAGCTCTGCCCGCGGTATTGCGGGATCATTGTCAAAGGCGTCGGCGTTGCCCCTTCGCCGGACTGGCTGGGCAGGAAAATCGAGGCCATGGGCCTCAAGCCGATCAACAACGTCGTGGATATCACCAACTATGTCCTGTTTGCCACGGCCCAGCCCATCCATGCCTTTGACCTGGCCAAGATCGCCGGGCCGCGCATCGTCATCCGCCGGGCCAAAAAAGGCGAGTCCCTGAGAACTCTGGAAGGGAAGGACGCCGCCCTTTCCCCAGAGATGCTTGTCATTGCCGACGAAAAACGGCCGGTGGCCATCGCCGGCGTCATCGGCGGCGAGGAGTCGGCCGTCTCGGTCTCGACTCAGGACGTGTTCATCGAGAGCGCTTATTTTGATCCCGTCTCCGTGCGCAAAACCGGCAAGGCCCTGGGCCTCCAGACCGATGCCTGCTACCGTTTTGAGCGCGGCGCGGACATCTCCTTCGCCCCTAAGGCCGCGCTGATGGCGGCTTCGCTGCTTACCCAGTTCGGCGGCAAAGTCACCAAGGACGTCGTGGACGCCTATCCCCGGCCGCGCAAGAACAAGGAGATCATCCTCCGGAGCCGCCGTGTCGCGGACCTTCTCGGCGTGGATGTCGGCGAAGAGTTTATCGAAAAAATCCTGGCCCTGCTCGGTTTCACGCTCAAGCCCAACCAGAAAGGCACCTGGCAGGTCCAGGTCCCGTTCTGGCGGGTGGACATCGAACGCGAGGCCGACTTGGTCGAAGAGATCGCCCGCTTTTACGGCTACGACAAGATTCCGATCGTGGTGCCGCCGCTCGAAGTTTTGGAGCCCGTCCCTTCCAACAAGGAGAAGATCCGGAAACTCTGCCAGCAGCTCTTCCACCGGGGATTCGACGAAGTCATCAACCAGAGCTTCGCCGACCCCGAACAAGAGCCTGTTTTCGGGAGCGGAAAAACGCCCGTCGAGATCCGGAACCCCATTTCGTCCAAGGCCTCACGGCTGCGGACGACCCTGCTGGGCGGCCTCCTTGAAAATACGGCCTGGAACAGGAACCGCGGCATCGAGGGGGTTCACATTTTCGAGGTCGGAAATATCTACTATTGGATGGACAGCGGCGTTTGCGAGGAGCAGTGTCTCGGCCTGTCTACGACAGGCCCTCTCGACGCCCCGCACTGGAAAAAGAAGGCCTTGGAGACGGACATCTTCCATCTGAAAGGCGCCTGCGAGGCGCTGATGGAGACTTTGCGGTATGAGCCGTTCTCGTTCGAAGAGAAAGAGCATCCATACTTTGAGGAAGGTTTTTCTCTGGCCCTTGTCTACAAGGGCGAGATCATCGGCCATCTGGGACAGGTCCGGAAAAAGATCCTGGACCATTATTCGGTCGAAGGGCCTTTGTATGCCGCTGAGATCGGCATCCAGGTTCTCTTCGGTAAACAGCCCAAGCCCTTTGAGTTTACCCCCCTGCCGAAATTCCCTTGTGTCAGCCGCGACCTGTCGTTCCTCGTCGACCGCATCGTCCCCTACCAGGAGATCAAGCGGGCGATCGAGAAAATACCCGTCCCCCATCTCGAGACGTTCGACCTCATCGACGACTATGCCGGGGAATCGATTCCCGGGGATAAGAAAAGCCTGTCCCTCCGCTTTATCTACCGCAATCCGAAGGCGACGCTCCAGGCCGAAGAGGTGGACAAGTCCGAGGCCAAGATCATCAAGCACCTTCAGTCCGCTTTTCAGGTTCAACTCAGGGAACGAGGAGGTCAAAATTGACAAGCGAAATCGAAAGAATTAAGATTCTAGAAGGGAAAATCGGCCATGTCATCGAGTATATCGGCAAGCTCACCGCAGAGAACGACAAGCTGAAGCAGCAGCTCAAAGAGCTCCGCACCGAGAAAAAGGACATGGAGGAAATGGCCCGGCGGGCCGGCAAGCTTGACGAGGACCTCAAAAGATACGAAAATGAAAGGGAAGCCATCAAAGGCAAAATCGAGGCGATTATCAATCAGATTGATAAGCTCGGCATATGATTGACAAAATCATCGAAATCCAAATTTATGGAAGGACCTATAAAATACGAGTCAAAGGCGAAGAGGATGAAAAGTATATCAGCCATTTGACTTCTTACGTTGATCAGAAAATGCAGGAAATCGCGGTGAAATCGAAATCCACGGATGCTCTGAAGATCGCCGTTTTAGCGGCTTTGAATATCGCGGACGAATATTTCTTGACCCAGAAAAAGCTCGATCAACTGGATGAAGCCATTGGCCAGATGGAAACGGAGATTGGAAGTCTGGAGGATCGTCTTCTCAAAAACGACCATGATTACCCTCCTATCGAAAAACCGACATCTTAGGACAGAGACGACCCGATGGGTGCGCCCGGAGGCCCGGCCGGGGGGGCGAGACTTTTAATCCCATCCATCATCCCTTTTCTCCGAAATCGCCTTTACTCCGGAAGGAGGTAAACGGCTATGAACATCGCTCTTTATGCAGGAGTTGCGGTTCTTGTCGTTCTGGCCGGCGCGATCGTTTTTATTCTGCTGAAAAAGAATTCGGGAACGCGGGGGCTCTTACGGGCTAAACAGGAAGCCCAGGAAATCCTGAACGGCGCCAAAGCCCAGGTCGAAAAAATCACTCGTGAAACGACGCTCGAAGCCCGCGACAAGCTCAAGGCCCAGGAAGAGGAGTTCGAGCACCAGACGCGTGAAAAGCGCCGCAAAATCACCGAAATGGAAAGGCGCCTCGTCCACAAAGAAGAGAACCTGGAGCGGAAATTCCAAGGCATGGACCGCCGGGAGCGGGAGATCGGCGGCAAGGAACGCCGGATTTCCCAGCGCGAGAAAGACCTTGACGGTCAGGAGGAAAAGGCCAATATCCTGATCAAGAAGCAGATGGAGGAACTGGAGCGCATCGCCGGCCTGACCCAGGAAGATGCGAAAAACCAGCTGATCAAGAAAATCGAGGATGAGGCCCGGCTCGAAGCCGTCCAGGTCGTGCGCCTGGTGGAGGAAGAGACGCGCGCGAAAAGCCAGCAGACGGCGCGCGAGATCATCAGCCAGGCCATCCAGCGGTCGGCGGCCGAACACGTGGTCGAAACCACGGTGTCCGTGGTGGATTTGCCCTCCGAAGACATGAAAGGCCGGATCATCGGCCGCGAGGGACGGAACATCCGGGCTCTGGAAATGGCCACGGGCGTCGATATCATCGTCGACGACACCCCCGAAGCCGTCATCCTGTCCAGCTTCGACCCCATCAGGCGCGAGATGGCCCGCCTTGCCATCCAGCGGCTGGTCGCGGACGGCAGGATCCATCCGGCCAGGATCGAAGACATCGTCGAGACCGTCAAGCAGGAGCTCGAGGATAAGATCAAGCAGGAGGGAGAATCGGCCGCTTATGAGCTGCGCGTCCAGAACATCCATCCCGAACTCATCAAGCTCCTCGGAAAGCTGCACTACCGGACAAGCTACGGCCAGAACGTGCTTCAGCATTCCAAGGAGGTCGCCTTCCTGGCGGCCGCGATGGCCAAGGAGCTCGGCCTGGATATGCCGGTGGCGCTGAGGGCCGGGCTGCTGCACGATATCGGGAAGGCCGTGGACAAAGACGTCGAAGGCACCCACACCGAGCTCAGCGTGGAGCTCTGCCGCAAGCATGGAGAAAGCGAGCCCGTCATCCAAGCCATCGCCTCGCATCATCGCGATGTGGACTTCCCGTCGATCGAAGCGGTCCTGGTCCAGGCGGCGGACACTCTCTCGGCAGCCCGTCCGGGAGCGCGGCGCGAGTTGCTCGAAACTTACATCAAGCGGCTCGAAAAGCTCGAAGGCCTGGCCAAGAATTTCGAAGGCGTTTCCAAGGCGTATGCGTTGCAGGCCGGCCGCGAGATCCGGATCATGGTCGAAGCCCAGAAGGTGTCCGATGATAAGGCCAGCCTGATCGCCAAGGACATCGCCGCAAAGATCAAGAACGAGCTCGACTATCCGGGCCAGATCAAAGTCACCGTCATCCGCGAGATGAGGGCCGTGGAATATGCCCGGTAAAATCGGCGTCCTTTTTATCGGGGACATCATCGGCCGGCCGGGCCGGAACGCGGTCAAGAAATTCCTGCCGGCGCTCAAACAAAAATATCGTCCGGCATGGATTGTCGCCAACGGCGAGAACGCGGCCGGAGGCGTCGGCATCACCGAGGAAATCGGGAGAGGGCTGTTCGAGCTGGTGGATGTCCTGACATCGGGAAACCATATCTGGGACAAGAAAGAAGCCATCCCCTATATGGAGAAGGAGCCGCGGCTGCTGCGCCCGGCCAATTACCCGCCGCAAAATCCGGGACGGGGCGCATACGTGGCGAGCGATGGGCAGGGCCGGAAGCTCGGCGTCTTGAACCTCCAGGGACGGGTGTTCATGGAGGCGATCGACTGTCCCTTCCGGACCGCCGATGAAGAGCTCGAAAAATTGAAGGCCGCGACGCCGGCCGTGCTTGTCGATTTTCACGCCGAGGCGACCTCGGAGAAACAGGCCCTAGGATGGTACCTCGACGGGCGCGTTTCGGCCGTCATCGGAACGCACACCCACGTGCCGACGGCCGATGAGAGAATTTTGCCCGGTGGAACGGCCTATATCACGGACGTCGGGATGGCCGGCGGGTTGAATTCGGTCATCGGCATCCGCAAGGACCAGGCGCTCGAGAAATTCCTGACGGCGCGGCCCCAGCGCTTCGAGCCGGAAAAAGACGGCCTTTTCCTTTCGGCGGTCTTTGTCGAGATCGAGGAGAAGACGGGAAAGGCGCTTTCGATAAAAAGGGAGATCGTCACCGAGGAAAACGTTGAAGAGTGAGAGTCTTGTCCTCCCGGACAAAGTTTACACGGTCAGCGAAATCACCCAGCTCGTCAAGCTCGAGCTCGAGATGAGTTTTCCCCAGGTCTGGGTTATGGGAGAAGTTTCCAATGCTCGCAAGTATCCTTCCGGGCACCTGTTCTTTACATTGAAGGATGCCGGCAGTTCGCTCAGCGCAGTCATGTGGCGGAGCGAAGTCGCCCGATTGAAATATGAATTAAAGGATGGCCTTCAGCTGGTATGCCGGGGCAAGATAGACGTCTACCCCCCTCGCGGGTCCTACCAGCTCGTGGTCGACCTGGCCGAGCCCAAGGGCAAGGGCGCCCTTCAGCTCGCCTTTGAGCAGCTGAAAGAGAAGCTGCGGGCCGAGGGACTGTTCGACCCGCAACATAAAAAAAAGCTCCCGCTGCTGCCCAAGAAAGTGGGCATCGTGACCTCGCCGCGGGGGGCGGCCATCGTCGATATCCTGCGGACTCTGGAGCGCCGATTCGCCCGGCTCCACGTTTTGATCTACCCGGCGCGGGTGCAGGGGGAAGGAGCGGCCGAGGAGATCGTCGAAGGCATCGAGACTCTGGGGAGCCTTCCCGACCTGGATGTGATCATCGTCGGTCGCGGCGGCGGGTCGATCGAAGACCTCTGGGCTTTCAATGAGGAAAAAGTGGCCCGGGCGATTTTCCGCTGCCCGGTGCCGGTCATTTCGGCGGTCGGGCACGAGGTAGATTTCACGATCGCCGATTTCGTGGCGGATGTCCGGGCTTCCACGCCGTCCGTCGCGGCCGAGATTGTCATCGAGAAGGAGCAGGCCTTCGCCGATGAGATCGATCATCTCGAGCGGAGGGCTGTTCAGGGTGTTCGGAACGGCCTCCAGGAGCGAAAGCACGAGGTGACATACCTCGCCCAACACCGGATCTTCCAGAACTTCAAGATCCGGCTTCTCAATTCAGAGCAGCAGGTCGACGGCCTGGAGACGCGGGCCAGGGAGGTCGTCAGGGGCGAGCAGCGAAAGATCGCCGAGGCGAAGGCGCGGGCGGCGTTGTTGCAGGAAAGAATCTTCGGCAGTTTCCGCCGGCGGCTCCAGGATCAGGCGGCCAAATGGGAGAGGCTGTCGGCCGAGCTGCACAGCCATAGCCCGCTGAACATCTTGAAAAAGGGATACACGCTGTGCTGGAAGGACGGCGGGACACGGATCGTCTCGAAGATCGAGGACATCGAGAAGGACGAGGACGTCGTCGTGTCCTTTTATCAAGGCGAGTTTTTCTGCCGGGTCAAAGATGTGGACAGGGAGTCGCGCATCGAATCCCGGGCCGTCAAAGAAAAATGAATGCTTTGAGGAGATGCACTTATGAAGGACCTAACTTTCGAAAAAGCGCTCACCGATCTTGAGCACATCGTCGAAAAATTGGAAAAAGGCGGCCTCAGCCTGAATGAGTCGCTGGCGCTGTTTGAGAGGGGCGTAAAGCTGGCCCGCTTTTTGCGCGACGAGCTGGAAAGGGCAGAAAAGAAAATCGAGATTCTCCTCAAAAATGAAAAGGGGGAAATCCGGCCCGAGCCGTTCGACCTCGAAAAGGCTGA
>JAPKZH010000110.1 GCA_026393905.1 Candidatus Aminicenantota bacterium | reverse complement strand
TCTTTACTCGCTTCTATTAATGTCTTTAGCCTTGTACAATTCTTTTCATTTAAAATTTACATGGGCTGCTAGGCTGCAAAAAAAGCTCTCGTCGGTCGATAAAAGAGAGAGCCTTAAGTATTCAAGGAAGTTCACAACGGATGGAGATTTTCTTTTAGGGCAGGTCCACATGTCCGGTCAAAAATTGAAAACGACGTTTCAAATCTATTTCGAACAAATGCGAGCCGGGCTGGAAGATCTGTTATCGGCCAGGGATGAACTTGGATTGGAATATTCACTATCCCAAGTCTTTTCCCCCAAACAAAAAGAACTTTTTATGAAAAAACTAAAGCGGGCAACGCTCTCGAAAACCGAGAAGGAGTATTTTTCGCGAGTCGTCAAGAAAAAAATTTTTGCTCTGGCCAATCCACAATTGCACAGCTTAGCCCGCAGATTAATCGAATGAAGGTTTTTGAACTCAATCAGCGAGAATGCTATATATCACCCTAAATCTTTTTATGGGCATGACGTTTTTTTAGCTTTTCGATCAATTTTTCTACCGTTATGCCGCCTTTAGCCAGATATTCCGCATACGATTCTTCGATTTTAACTTTAAACTCCGGATCATTCTCGATGAGATAATCCGCCAGGTCGTCCTCATCGACATGATGAAGCACGGCGACAGGTTTGCCGTAGGCCGTGATGAGGATATCTTCTTTTCGAGACTCCTTGATAAGTTCCATGGTTTTCTGTTTGAGCTCTTTAATGCCGGCAAAACGCATTTTCCACCTCGCTAAATAGTTACACTTTAGTGTAACTTTTAGGGCACTCCATGTCAAACATTTTTTCCACCAAAAGAATCCCAATAAATGACAACGGATTTGTCTTCAATAATTCTCATATCATTCATTGACAAATTTTCATGAAACCATATAAGCTTAAACAAGATACGAGCGGAGGCGCCATGCAAATTAAAGAAAAAAAAGAGCTTGAGGTCACCGTCGACAAGCGGCATATCATCTCCATCGGCGAGCGCCTCTACACGGAAAGCGTCGAACTCCTTCGGGAACTCATCAACAACGCCTATGACGCCGACGCCGCAGAGGTCCGCGTGGAACTCGATCCGGAAAAAATCGTCATCACCGACGACGGCTCCGGCATGGACGCCGAAGGCCTCAAACAATATTTCATCATCGGATCGGACGAGAAGGTCCTCCAATCGGTGTCACCCAAATTCGGCAGAGAAAGGATCGGCCAGTTCGGCATCGGCAAATTCGCCTCGCTCTCTGCGGCCACGAGGTTTGAAGTCATCACCCAACAGGGAGAATTTGCGGCCCGTGTGATCTTCGATAAAAATGATTGGGAAACAGCAAGGCACACCTGGCATCTCCCGTGTGAAATTCTTCTCCCCGACTTCGCCAGAGGCGATGGGACGACCGTCATCCTTTCCGGCCTGACCAAGCCATTCGATATTGAAGAAGCCGAGGAAAAAATCAAAGAGGGAGTTCCCTTGAAGGCGCCTCATTTCGCCATTTATCTGAACGGCCGACGGATCGAGCCGCGAAGCTACACCGGACAAAAAATCCCTGTTTTAGAAGGTTGCCGCTACGGGCTGGTTTCAGGGGAAATCATCATCACGCCTAAAACGATGGCCTCGACCAAAGACTTGGGTATCGATGTCAAGGTCAAAGGCGCGACTGTCAAAAAAGACCTTTTCGGCATGGAGACCTGGGGAAAGGCGGTCGCCCGAATCAAAGGCGAAATCCAGGCAAACTTCCTGCCCATCACTTCGGATCGCTCGAATTTCGTCACGGACACCGAGGAATATCAGGAGTTCCTCAAGATCATGGAAAAGGTCATCGCCGCGATTAAAAAGAAGCTCGGCAAAGAGGCCGATCAACGGGAAGATATCAGGGCCGGCCGAGCCGTTAAAGAGGCCCTGCAGAGAATCCACCGGGCGCTGGCTCTCAACCCGGATTTTTCTCCCTTCGGGCCTATCCCCTACGGGGAAGAAAAAGGCATCGGGGGCGGAGCCGCGGCCGCGGATAAAAGAAAGTTGTTTGAACCAGAGGTCCGGCTTGAAGCGGCTGCGGCCGCAAAGCCGGAAACGCCCATCGTGAAAAAGCGCCGCAATCCGCTCGTCAAGAAAATCACGCCGAATGCCATCGTCCGGAAAATTAAAATGGGCGAACACAATGTTTCCGTCTGCCTGGATTTTTTCGGAGAAAACAACCCGGAATGCTTTTCAGAGGGGAACATTGTTTATATCAATCGCGATCATTCGCTTTTTAAAAGGGAATCCCGGAAAGCGGCTGCTTACACGATGTATGTCGCCCGTCTGCTCACTCAGGAAATCGCATTGATGAAGGAGACGAAGAGCCCGCGCGTGGCCTTTAACCGCCAAAGCAAGCTTCTTAAGGATGCCTTCGCCGATACGGCCGAATAATCCTTCCTATTTACGATTGCCCCTAACCCGTTAAAAATTCAGATTTTTTGCCCTAAAACAAAAACGGGGAGCCGGGATGTCCGAATTCCGGCTCCCTGCTTTCTATAGTCCTTTTTATTGATTCATCAATCTAATTCTATTATAAAACTTATAAAGGACAAGTGAAGTGAAAATTAAAATAAAACCCATTTCCGATCAAATAGGGATAGGCAAACGAGAGCTGCGAATTGCCTTGGAGAATCCTCAAAGAAATAG
>JAPKZH010000422.1 GCA_026393905.1 Candidatus Aminicenantota bacterium | reverse complement strand
CCCCAGAAATGTCATGTCTTTTTCGTCGGACTTCGAGACGGCGGTTTGACCCCGCATATCGCTATAGGCGACTCCTAGGGTCCGCAGGCCTTTGCCGCCCAGCTGCTGATAAAGGCCTTCGATGTCTTTCCGGACTTCAGCTATGGGGACCAAGGCCCCTTCCGTCGTCTCGGCTGACGAGCACACTTGCAGAACATTCAGCAAAGCGCCCTTGGTGATCAGGAGATGTCTCCCCTCCAGGGCCACGAGAATGCTCAGTCGCTTGCGGATAAAATCGTAGGGCACTTCATCCAGCTTTTGACTTATGGATAGGTCGAACGTTTGGTGTTTTCGGATGGCCTCATCGATGGGATTGGTAAAGCCCGATTCATACACGGAGTTGAGGTAGGCGTAGAAAAGCACCTTCTCGCTATCAACACCCTTTGCATCGAGGGCGGCTTGGACTTTGACGATGCCCTCGGTCAAGGTCCCCGTTTTGTCCGAACAGAGGACGTTCATGCTTCCGAAGTTTTCGATCGAGGCCAGCCGCTTGACGATCACTTTGTCTTGGGCCATTTGCCTGGCGCCGTGAGCCAAGTTGATGCTGATGATCGCCGGCAGCAGCTGCGGCGTCAGGCCTACGGCCAGGGCCATGGCGAAAAGGAAGGAGTCGAGCACGGGCCGGGCGAAAAAGACATTGACGGCGAAGATGACCATGACAAAGATAAGCGTGACTTCCATGAGCAGGTTGCCGAAACGGCGGATGCCGCGTTCGAATTCTGTTTCGGGAGGCCTGAGCCTGAGGCGGTCTGAGATCTTCCCGAATTCCGTCTGCCGCCCCGTCGATAGAACAAGGACTTTAGCCGTTCCGCTGACGATGTGGGTTCCCATGAACACGGCGTTTGTCATCCGGGCCAGGGGGGCACCCGGAGGCACGATGCCGGCGTTTTTTTCAACGGGAAAAGTCTCTCCGGTCAGCGTTGCCTCTTGCACGAAGAGGTCCTTGGATTCAAGGATCAAGCCGTCAGCAGGCACGGCGTCTCCGGCGCGCAGGATGACGACGTCTCCAGGGACGATTTCCGCCACGGCGAGGTCCATGAGCCTGCCATCCCTGAGGACTTCCGCCATGATCTCGACGACGGACAGAAGTTTTTCGACCGTCCGCCGCGCCCCTTTTTCCTGCCAGAATCCCAGGAATCCGCTGAACAGGATGATGGCCAGGATGATCACGCCGTCGGTCGGATCGTGTAGAAAGAAGGATAAAACGCCGGCGAAAAGAAGGATGAGGATGATCGGGCTCTTGAACTGAGACAAGAAAAGCAGGACAATCCCCGTCTTCTTTTTCGCCTTGATCCGGTTCGGTCCGTATATTTTAAGCCGAGCCGCCGCATCTGCCGCGGACAATCCCTGGGGAGTCGAAGCCAAATTTTCCAGGGCCTTTTCGGGAGGCTGGCTGGTCCAATAAGATAAATTGGGAATCATCATTGTCTAATTCAGTTTCAGAAAAAGTGGTCCTTTTTGACTTCTGGGCAGTCCTAGCACAATTTTAATGGTGCTGAAGCTGAGAAGTCAAATCCCCGCATTTCGTGAAAAGACTGTCGCGTGGCGTAGGATGCCCACGCTCGCCCGAAGCTCATGGTGGTGGGTAAGGGGAGTCTTGAGCGCAGACGGGGGGAGGCATGTCGCGGCAGGTCCCAGCATTTTTGCCTTTTTTCCCTATTGCCGCTATACTCATCGCGAGGAACAGAATGATCGGGGTCAAAGCTACACATTTGACATATTTGTCATATGTGTAGCTTTGACCCCGGAGAGAAGATAAGATGCTGCCAACGATCGAATGGCGAGAGAACAAAATCGTCATGATCGAACAGAGAAGACTGCCTGGCGAAGAAGTCTACGTGGAATGCCGCGATTATGAAAGCGTC
>JAPKZH010000338.1 GCA_026393905.1 Candidatus Aminicenantota bacterium | reverse complement strand
GATCTCGGCTTTCGGGAAAAGGCCTATATGGCGAAAGACTTCTTTGCCGTTTTTATCGATGAAAACCTGTGTCGGGATGAGCTGGATGCCGTACTTCCGCGCGGGCTCCGGGTCTTTCCAGACGTCGTAGAACACAACCTGTACTTTTCCTTTATATTCCGCGGCGATTTCCTTCATGATCGGCTGCATCGCCTTGCAGGGGATGCATTTATCCGCACCGAGCTCGATGAACGTCACCAAATGTTTCGAAAAATCAATATCCAAGTTATAGGTGACCAATACAGTGCCTTCCGCGGCCCCTTGAGCTTTTTGCGGTGCCGCTTCTTTTTGCTCGGCCCGTGACGAGTTCGAGCCGCACGCTCCGTTAATGACCAATAACGCAAGAAATGCCGCAAAGATCGTCAGGTTAATTCTTTTCATGCGCGTGGCTCCTTTGAACGATCCGTTTTTGTATGCGATTCCCGTGAAAAAGCGACCAACTCGTTCAAGGCAAAACCGTTCACTTCGTCTCGGCTTCCCGAATCCATTTCTTGATGTCTTCGAGCGAGGGGATGCGGCCGGCGCACTTCACCTTGCCGTTGATGACGAGGCCGGGCGTTCCTGTGGTCTTGTATTCTATGATCTTCTTGATGTCCGTGACCTTCTCGACGTCGGCGGCGAGGTTGAGCTCGGCGAGTGCGTTGAACGTCCTTTTCTCCACATCGTGGCAGCGCGGACAGCCCGGTCCCAGGATTTTGATCTCCATGGATGCCTCCTTCATATAAACAGACATATGTTGCTGGCCGCTCAGATTATCGATCTGCGCCTCTTTCTGACATTTTCCAAGAGACAGATCCGGAGGGCCTTGAAATCTTGAAGAATGACTTTGGAATCGGCGCGTTTCTTTTTGATCAATTGCTTAAAAAGCGGCGCGAGGTTCTTCCGGACGTCCTTCGGGATCCCGTAGACAATCCATCGTCCCTGTCTCTTGTCCTCCACCAGGTCTGCATCCCGGAGGATCCGGAGCTGATGGGAAATGCGCGACTGTTCCATCTTTAAAATAAACATCAGTTCGCAGACGCAAAGCTCGCGCTGCATCAACAGCATCATGATCCGGAGCCGCGTCGAGTCGGAGAGGGCCTTAAAAAGTTTCAGGAATTCTTTCATGGCGTATTAATATATGAACATATATTCATATATTAAGGGCGGTCCGTTGTCAAGAGGGAAGAGCGTAAAACGGGCTGGCCGGCAGTCCTTGGGGTCAGGCCTGCCGATTTGACATTTAATAAAAGGAAGACGGTACCTAGAAGGGGCCGTCCCCTAACGGCTTGAGTGTCATATGCGCGGGCCTGACTCTACTCTTATTTCCACAAGACCTTCTGGATGTTTTCCAGGTTGTGCTCCCGGGCCATTTTTTCCAGGATGGAAGAGAAGGCCTCCTCGTTATGGGCTTTGACGGCCTCCTCCCATTCGGCAAGGGACGGCGAAGCGACAAAGTCGTGGCCCTTCTTGAGGATACGGCGGATCCCCAGCAACGATTGCCAATGGGTGATCATCATCAGGGCCAGAGCGTAAAAGGCGATGTTGGGCCCGGGCAGCAACATGGCCAGGCCGGCGAAGGGAAGCAGCAGGGTTTCGCCAACGAGGATGAGAACCCGCTTTGTCCGATGGCCGCTGAGAAAAAGATGAAACCTCAGGTTGATCCTTTTCTCCTCGGAAAATCCCGAATAGACGATCCTCAAGGACGGGTCTTGGAGTTTCAGGGCCCGGCTGAACGCTTGCTCCTGTCTCAGGGTTTTTTGAGGCAGGAGCATCAGCTTTTTTTTAGCGATTTCCCAGATCTGCTTGGTCTTTGAAAATTTGGCGGGGAGGGGCTTCGGCGGATCGGAGGAAAAGAACCTGTACTTATGCCGGTAATCGCGGACAAAAAAGAATGTGATCATCTCTCTTTTATATACGAATATGCCATCAATTTTGTTTTGCGAATTGTTGGGGGTGAAGAAGACGGGCCAGCTCGGCGAGTGAATCGAACAGGCGGGGCCCGAAGCGGCTGGCCGGGTTTTCATCCATAAAAAAGACGCGGTCGGACTTCACGGCCTGGATATCCGAAAATCCGGGCTGGCTCTTGAGCCAATGTTTCGCCCGCTCGAAATCACCTTCGGACTTGGTCAAGATGACGATGACGTCGGGGTCGTCTCTGAGGAATTGCTCGCGGCTGACCTCCAGCCAATTCTGAGGGATGCGCCCCGTGATGCTGACGCCCTTGGCCTTGACCAGGAGGTCATTCAAATAGCTTTCCCGTCCGCACGTCGAGAGCCCCAAGCCGTGGATATTCAGGAAGACGCGGGGCTTCTGCCTGACGCCTTCGAGGGCCGTTTCCACCAGAGCCTGCTTTTTCTTAAGGGCGCTGATCATGGTTTGGGCGGCGGCCTCTTTAAAAGTGACGCGGCCGATCTTGGCAATCAGAGGATAGACGGATTCCATGTCGATCCCGATGTCCAGGATAAAGACCGGCAGGCGAAGATCCTGGAGTTTTTTGAGGGCGCTTAAGGGATTGCCCCGGAAGGCGATGATGAGATCGGGGCCGAGGACGCTGATTTTTTCGATGTCCAGGTCAAGCATCCCGCCGATCTCGTGTGGGCGCTTCGGCCGGAAAATCGCAGTAACGGGTGACGCCGACGACCTGACCGCCCAATCCGAGGCCGAACAGGATCTCGGTGATGTTGGGGGCCAGGGAGATGATGCGCCGGGGCGGGGATTTGAGGGTGAAGATGTTGCCCACATCGTCTTTTAGGATCTTGTCCTGGGCACCCAGAAGGCACGCAAACAGTGCCGGGGCGGCCAACAGGATTGCCGTTTTTTTCCAGAAAACCACCCCTGTAGATTCTAAGAAAAAGGCGGTCTTGTCAAGGCAATTCGGACTCATCGGAACGAAAAAACCGAGGCTTGTGCCCAGCCGGCCAAACCGACTATTCCGTTTTGGTGTATCGCTCTCCTCCGACTTTTTCGTCCCCCTTAATTGGCCAAGGGGGTAGGGGGATTAATAATTACAAGTATTAAGTCTTTTATCCTGGCTGTTTAAGTCGCCCTTGACCAGCCAATTACTTCTCGTCGCGAAAAGACAGATAATGGAATCTAGATAATCAGCAGAGTCTTCGGGTCGAGCTTGAGGGGGAGAATGCCCGGCGGCGGGTGCTGGTGGTCCTTGACGACGCAAAGCTCGACATAATCGCCCTTGGCAT
>JAPKZH010000523.1 GCA_026393905.1 Candidatus Aminicenantota bacterium | reverse complement strand
GGAGACATAATCCGGGGACACATTTTACTGATTATGGCTTTCGGGGTCAAACCTACTTGTTACGCATAATCAGGCAGGAATTTGAAAATTCGGGGACACACACCGAATTTCCGCCAGCCCTCGCGCTAACCTGTCATCGCGAGCGACCGAAGGGAGCGTGGCGATCTCATGCCTCTCGCGCATTATGATGAGATTGCCACGCCGCAAGAGCGGCTCGCAATGACTGAGCAGTAGTGACGGGGTCAAACCTACTCGTACAAATTGGGGTCAAACCTACTCGTTACGCACAATTCTCCAGGGGGGCGTGCGTAACGAGTAGGTTTGACCCCGGATTATTCGGAGATTTTGTAGTTGACTCCTTCGAAGCAAACGATGAGCTTTGTCCCGACTGCTGCGTACTTTGCCAATCCCGGCTTTTCGGTCAGCAGGCGGAAATATTCATCGGAGTTGAACTTGATCTCCTTGAGGGCGGCGCCCTCTTTGAAGAGGCTGTCCACCCATATCCCGTTCTTGAGATAGAAAGTCTTATCGTCCTTGTAACGGATCTGCTCCGAAGTCGCCCGGGACGCCAGGTCTTCGGCTTTTAGGGCCTGCGTGGCCTTGGCCACCCTCACCGCCCCGGCGCCGCTAACCTGCTTTGCCTCCAAGGCCGCCTTGGCTTCCGGCGCGGCGGCATCGATGCGCAGCCTTTCTTTCTCGGTCACGAGGTACGACGTATAGGGCGTTACGATGCCGTATTTCATGCCCAGCTTTGTCACTTCATCGACGAGCTCACTCGAAGCGCCCGAAGCGCCATGCAGCCGGATTTCTTCGAGAAGATATCCGATCCGACGCGTCGCCCAGAGCCGCGGCAGGAAATTGTAAGTGTTTTCTTTTGTGAGCTTTATGCCCTCGATGACGAATTGTTTCTCCGCCTTCCCCACCTTTCCGGTCAGGATGGCCGTCACCGGCCCCTCGCCCGTGTACTTCCCGATCAGCACGAGCTGCGAGCCTTTGAACAGATCGGGCAAAGCCTGGGGATAGACGCTCTGAACCTCGACACCCCTAAACACCAGCTTCAAATCCGAGAGGAGGGGCGAGGCAATCTTCTCAAAATAGCTCGAGATCGCCACTTCCAGATCTTCGCTCTCTCCCACATAGACCGACGTCCCGCGATTCTGCGACGATATCTTGTCCAGGAGCTCCGTGTTGACGTCGTTGCCGACGCCGAAGACAAAGATCCGCGACTTGGTCTCGTTGCCGGCGCCGATGTTCTTAAGGATCTCCCCCGTCTCCGTGATGCCCACCGTGGGCAGCCCGTCGGTGAGGAAAACGATGTAGTTCGGCCGCTCGCCCGCCCGCGTCATCTTGAGCGTCTTGAGCAGGGCCTCGTTGATGTTCGTCCCGCCGGAATCCTGGATCCCGTCTACGAACTTGAGGGCCTTGCCCCTGTTCGCGGAGCTCGCCGCCAATAATTCCTCGGAAAAAAGGCTCACCCCGTCATCGAAATCGATGATCGAGAAACGGTCGTTCTCGTCGAGGTGGTTGATGATGAAGCGGGCGGCCTCCTTGGCCTGTTTGATCTTCGTCCCGCTCATCGAGCCCGAGCTGTCGAGGGCGAAAATCAGGTTTTTGTTGATGACGCGCTCTTTTTGGGCGGCGTAGCGGGGCGAAGCCAGCAGCATGAAATAGCGCTCGTCCGGGCCGGATCCGGCTCCCCCGGCCCCGCCCCCGGCCCAGAGGATGAACGAGTGCCCCACATCGTCCTGGG
>JAPKZH010000099.1 GCA_026393905.1 Candidatus Aminicenantota bacterium | reverse complement strand
GCCAACACCACCGCCGCGAGAATGATCAAAGTGATCCACGTCCGGCGTTTACTCATCCTTTCGCTCCTTCGCTTGCCCGGAGGTTCTTCCCGGCGTTTCCAAAAGCCATTCCTTGAGATCGAGCGGGCTCTGCATGGCGTTCTCCAGCTCTCCGATCGCCTGCTGCGCTTTGACCAGCGCCTCCAAGCGGGCCAGCCCGTTCGCAGCGAGCTCCAGCTCGGCGCCCAGCAGCTCGAGCTTCGAGATGTCTCCGAGCTCGTATCGGACCTTGGAGGATTCTTGCTGTCTCTTGAGGTTTGTCAAAAGGTCGTCGGCGGCCTTAACCTTATCAACCGCCGACCGGCCGGCCGAGACGGCGGCCTCGATCTGGCTGATCACTCTGGCTTGAAGGGCCAGAAACCGCGCCGCCATCTCTTCGCGGCGGGCTTGGGCTTCGGCGATCGGCCCTTTATTCCGGCTGAGAATGGGCAGAACCAAGGACAGTCCCAGCGTCCATTTGCTGTCGATCTGGTCGAGCTGGTAGTCCGGCCCGAGGTTGATGTCGGGATATTGCTTGGCGATCTCCAGCCGCAAAGCGGACTGGGCGGCCTCGTATTCCGATAGGGACCCGAGAATATCGGACCGGTTAACCAAAGCCCTGCGGCGAATCTCGCTCGAAGGAAGGTCGGACCCGACTTGAATGAATTCATCGAATGATAAGACGATTCCCTCCAGTGCCCTGACAGGGATGCCGAGGGCGTCGGCCAGCCGAATCCGGGCTTGGGAGCGCTGGAGGGCGGCATCGATCGCAGCCAATCGACTGTTAGCAAGGGCGATCCGGGCCTGGGTGACATCATACGAAGAGGCTTCTCCGACGGCCAATTGGGCCTCGAGAATCCGGACGATCTCGGACTGGACGGACTTCTGCCGGTTGAGCAGGGATTCGGTTTCCCCGGCCGCGTAGAAGTCGAGGAACGCTTGGCGCAGACGGCTCCGGACTTCCCAGGCCACGGAAAAGATGTTTAGACGCGCCGCTTCCGAAAGATGCCGAGTCTGCGAAATCCGATAGCCGCGTTTGCCGGCGGTCTCGATGGGAATCTCCAGAGCAGCCTCGGGGATCCAGGGCGTAACTTCCGAGACCGGTGATGTGACGTTATATCCTACGAGGACGCTGCCGGTGGGATTAGGACGCTCTCCGGCCGTGATCCGCCCGGCTTGAGCGACTCCCCACTGGGCCCGCGCCACATCCAGATCGGGATGATAATAAAAAGCCGCCAGAGTGAGTGCATGAAGGTCCCAGGACTTCGGGGGCCATTCTTTCAGGCCTTGTTTGGCTTGGAGAAAATCCCGCAACTCCGCCGCGTCCAATTGGCGCGTTTCGAAATCGTCCAGGACTTTGGAGGCGGTGATCGGTTTGGGTTGAAACCGGACGCAGCTGGCCGCCAGGAAGACGATGAAACAGAGACAAAAGACTTTCCGGAGGCGTTTGATCTTCGAGCCAAAGATGAAAGCTTGATGTCCTTGGAATATCTTAGTCATTTTGTCCGTTAGGCTTTTTCTTGGTCTGAGCTTTCCATTATATCCTAAAGAAAGGTTTTGCCCTCAATATAAATTAAACCGCTTCTTTAGACGTCATTAAATGCGTCTGTCTTCCATTTTTTTAGATAACGTCGGCCTCGGGTCTGCTGTATGCGCTATTGATTTGGCTCGGGCCGGGCGGGCCGATCTATAGGAAAATCTTCGTCACGATCCTGCCCCGTTTTTCTCGACTCTCGTCATTTCCTGCGTAGTTATGATCGAGTAAAACACGGTTCAGCGGGACTGTTTTTCACGGCCTTCCGACAGATATCGCTGATAAGCCTCACGGACGCCGCCGGCGACGGCGTCGCCGCGATGGATGTAGAGCCTGTAGCGCAGGACGACCGGCTTCCCCGGCTGGAGGACAGCGGGCTTGAGACCGGGCCATGACGGATTGAGGACGCCCGCGTAGCTGTTGCGAATGAGCCAAGCGACCGGAAAGCCCGGGTGATCGGACGATACGAAAATGGCCACCCCGAGATCGCGGGTCGACAGGTCCGCCCAGCGGAACGACGTGTTAACGGCATCTTCTTTCTGCACGCCTTGATCGGTGGTGAGC
>JAPKZH010000512.1 GCA_026393905.1 Candidatus Aminicenantota bacterium | reverse complement strand
GTATTTCTCGAGATAGAGCGACGGATCGCCGAAGGCCGACTTGGCCTCGTTCTGGGCGATGGCCAGTTGCTCTTCCAGTTGGTTGGGGTTGCGGGCGATGCGCATGCCCTTGCCGCCGCCCCCGGCCGCCGCTTTCAAAATGACGGGGAAGCCGATCTTCTGGGCGATCTTTTTGGCCTCGTTGATATCTTCAATGACCTTATCGCTCCCCGGAATGACCGGCAGTTTCGCCTTGATCATCTCCTGGCGGGCGCGATTTTTGTCCCCCATGAGCCGGATCAAAGACGGCGGAGGCCCGATGAAGGTAATCCCCGAAGTCTCGCAGATCTCGGCAAATCGGGCGTTTTCCGCCAGGAAGCCGTAGCCGGGATGGATGGCGTCGGCTTTCGTGATCTCGGCGACGCTGAGCAGGTTGGGAATGTTCAGGTAGCTGTCCTGGGCTTTGGCTGGTCCGATACAAAATTTTTCGTCGGCCAGCATCGTGTGAAGGGATTTCCGATCGCTTTCGGAATAGACGGCGACGGTCTTGACTCCGAGCTCCTTGGCCGCCCGTATGATCCGGAGGGCGATCTCGCCCCGGTTGGCAACGAGGATCTTCGTGAACATCAGCGGCTCACGAGGTGGGTAGGATGGCGAACAGCTTTTTCCCGAACTCTACAGGTTTTCCGTTCTCGATAAAAATTTCTTTCACGATGCCGTCCACGTCGGATTCGATCTCATTCATGAGCTTCATGGCCTCGACGATACAAAGGGTTTGCTTCTTCTTGACCGGCTCTCCAACTTCGATAAAAGGGGGCGCGTTCGGGGCAGGCGTCCTGTAAAACGTCCCGACCATCGGCGAGGTGATGAAGTGGAACGGAGCTTGGCCGCTCTGGGGCTGCGGCTCTACAGCGCCAGGATTTGGGGCGGCTTGGGGCTGGAGGGCAGGCACTCCAGGGCTATGGTTAGGCTGTGGAAGGGGAGCAAAAACCATATGGGAGTTCCGGCTGATCTTAATCTTAAACCCTTCGACCTCCAGCTCGAACTCGGCCAGGTTCTTCTCTTCCAGGAGCTTAATGATCTTGTTGATTTCATCATAATCAATCTTTGGATCCATCGTCGTCTCCTCGACAGCATCGGAAAAACTCTTTATTTTCTTCACTTTACTGTTATTTGTTGAAAAAGTAGTAATACCTTAACAACAAAACCTGGGCTCTGTCAAGCGGGGCTCGGGGTATGCCGGTGAAAAAATGAGAGGGGTCCTGCCGCCGACCAGCCCCGTCATCCTCACTGAAAAATTTGGGGTCTAAAGTACGGGATAGATGATCTTCATTATCTCGGGTTCGGTACGCGTCGATCGAATTCTTGCGGGAGCCCAAATTTTCGTCAGTTGCGGGGACGGGGCGCCCCGGTCTGCGTCACCCCAATTTTTTTACGCGGCATACCCCTCGCCCAGCCAAAGAAAGAATATAGGATATATCGCGATGAGGGAAAAGAGCTATTTCCGGTGGAAACTCTAAGGTTTTTTCTGTAAGCCAGTCCCTGTCAAGAGACTGGGGCTTAGATTTTTCGTTGAAGGGCGGAGATTTCCCGCTTGAGCCGGCGGATGGCGGCCTTGGCCTTTTCCCGGCTCTTGGCCTCGGCGATGACCCTGATGATTGGCTCCGTGTTCGAGGGGCGGACGTGAATCCAATGGTCATTCATCCGGACCTTGAGACCGTCTAAAAGCTCTATCCTCCCCTTGCCCTCGTATTTTTTCCTCAGGAGGTTGATCAGACGGTAGGCCTGCTCGGCCGATCCGCTGACTTTTTCCTTTATCATGAAGTACTGGGGCAGGCTTTTTTGAAGAGCGGAGACGCGCTTGCCGGAGGCGGCCATATATTCCAGGATAACGCACATGGCCGCGAAGCTGTCGCGGCAGGGATGGATATCGGGAACGATGACGCCTCCGTTGCCCTCGCCGCCGATGGCCGGCCTCGGCTCCATGGCCAGGATTCTTTCGACGACGTTGATCTCACCAATTTTGGTCCTGACAACGGGGGCGCCGAACCGTCCGGCGATATCGTCAATCGCCTGGGTCGTCGAAAGATTGCAGACGACCGGGCCGGGGGTTTTGCCGAGCACGTATTGCGCCGCCAAGGCCAGGGTCGATTCTTCGCCGAGGAGCTCTCCTTTTTCGCTGACGACGGCCAGGCGATCGGCGTCCGCATCCTGGACGAATCCAACATCGGCCTTGCCTTCCCTGACCGTCCGGCAGATCTCGACGATGTTCTCGGGCAGGGGCTCGGGATCGTGGGCAAACGCACCGTCGGGCAGGCAATGGATGAAGATGGGCTCGCACCCAAGAGCTTCCAAGAGCCGCGGCGCGAGCACGGCGCCGGCGCCGTTCGAGCAGTCGACGGCGACCTTGAATTTCTTGCCCCGAATGCGGTCCACGTCAAAATATGAAAGGAGCTTTTTGAGATGGGGCTCGGCCGGGTTCGACTCTGTCTTGAGGCCCTTGTAGCGTTCGGGCTCGACGAAATAAAATTCTCCCTGGTGGTAGATGTCCAGGAATTCCTCCGTCTGGTGCGGGGTCAGGTAAAGGCCGTCTCTGCTGATGAACTTCATCCCGTTCCATTCCTTGGGATTATGGCTGGCCGTCACGGCGATGCCGCCCGAGGACTTGGATTCCTTGGTCAAAAAAAGGAACGAAGGAATAGGACAGATGCCGACATCCACCGGCTGACAGCCGACGGCGAGCAGCCCGGAGATAACAGCCTGCTTGAGCATCGTCCCCGATGGACGTGCGTCTTGCCCGACGATGACGGGGCCCCCTCCAATATATGTTCCGAAGGCCTGGGCAAAGGCCGCGGCCAGCTGGGGCGTAAGGCTTTCGCCGATGATCCCGCGCACGCCGGAAATGCTGATTTTCAGGGACGATATTTTTTTCATTTGATGATCAGGTTGATGAAATGGATGACCTCATCGGCCCGCTGCCGGGCCCTGTCTTTCGCCGAGTCCTCAACGATGACCCGGATCATGGGTTCGGTGCCGGAGGTCCGGACAAGGACCCAGCCCTGCTTGTCCTCGACCCGGATTCCGTCCGAGGTGTCCATTTCGTGTCCGCGGAAGAATTTCTTCACCTCGTTGACCACCGAGTGGATTTTTGTCGGAGGGCAGTAGATCTTTTCCTTGACGATATGATAACGGGGAAGCTCCTTGACGAGCTGTGAGATCTTTTTTCCCCGGCGGGCCATCGCCTCCAGGATTACGGCCATGGTTAGGAAGCCGTCAAACGCCGGCTGGAATTTGGCCAGGGCCACGCCTCCGCTGCCCTCTCCGGCCATAACCCCGTTTTCCTGGAGGAGGGTTTGGATGGCGTAGGATTGGCCGACTTTCGTCCGGATGAGCGGGCAGTTCCGGCTGCGGGCCACATCTTCGATCATGCGCGAGGTCGAGAGGTTGGTGACGACCGGACCGCAGTCGTCTTCGAGAAGATCATGAGCCACCAGGGGAAAGGTGAATTCTTCGGACAGGCTTTCGCCCGTCTCCGTGACGATGGAGACGCGGCTGACATCGCTGTTGAGAAGGAATCCGACATCGGCGCCGACGGCTTTGATGATGGACACGACTTGTTGGGCGTTCCGGGGCCGGGGCTCGGGATCATGAGGGAAAAATCCGTTCGGCTCATGGTTGATGGGAATGAGCTCAAAGCCGAGCAGCCCCGCCAAGCGGCCGATGAATTTTGCGCCGGCTCCGTTGCAGGCGTCGATGACGACTTTGAACCGTGCTTCGGCAACGGCCTCGGCGTTGATGAAGGCGCCCAGTTTTTCAAAATAGGCATCCACCGCCTTCTCCGCGGCCTTGACCCGGCCGAGCCTGTCCGTGGCCACTTTTTTGAACTTGCCGAGGTGGTAGATATCCAGCACCTCCGCGCCTTGAAAGGAGTTGAGATAGGTGCCGTCCCGGCTGATAAACGTCAGGGCATTCCACTTGATGTCGTTGTGTCCGGCGGTGATCGAAATGCCGCCCATGGCCTTGAGAGGCTTGACGAGCAGCTGGAGAATGGGCGTGGGGCAGACGCCGAGGTCCAGGACGGCGCATCCGGTGGAAAGAAGGGCCGACGTGCAGGCGGCCTGGAGCATGGGCCCGGAGATTCTTGTGTCGCGGGCGAGCAGCACGGGCTTGGAGTTGATATATGTGCCAAAGGCCCCGGCGAAGTCCATGACCAGCCTGGGCGTGATAGATTCCCCGACGATGCCCCGCACGCCGGAAATCCCGATCTTCAATAATTTCATGCCCTTAGAAACCGAAGGAGGCGCCGAACCCGAGTAAATATCTCATGCCGCCGAGGTCCACTTCATAATCATAGGGCTTGACCGTGAGCGGGACGTATTTGACCTCGAAGGCCAAGAACAGGAACTTCCAAGGGTAGAGCTTCAGGCCGCCTTTGAAGACGATCGTCGATTGGGAGTGGTCGACCGAGTAGTCTTTCACATACTCGTCTTGGACGGTCTGTTTGTAGAAATAAAGGCCGTATCCTGTCTTGGCAAAAAAGGCAAAGCGGCTGATCTGGTATTCGTATCCGACAAGAAATTCCAATCCCGAGACCGAGAGCTCGGCCCTGGAATTGTAAGGACCGAGCAGCGCGGTTCCTCCATATCCCCCTTCGTAGCCGAAGCTGAGGGTTAAGCCTTTCCAGGCCTGGACTTCAAGATAGGGGAAATAGACTTCTCCGTCCTTATAGGCGGCTTTGATTTTGGCGTCGTTGACCTTTCGGAGCCCGTAGAACGCGCCTGCCTGGATGGTGAAGGCGGAGGAGAATGTGGAAGCCAGCATCAAGAAAACGGCCGCGGTCCCGAGTTGTTTGGCCAGGAGACGTCTCAATTGCTCACCTCTCCGGGGATGCTCTCGACGCCGTTCTTGTCTACGGCAATGATTCTGTAAACAAAAAGCTCATTTTTCTTGAGTCCGCGGTGTTCGAAGCTCTTTGTGCCGAGCTCGGCGAGCAAGACATATGTGCTGTCGGGGGCTCCTTTGGCCTTTTTATAGAGCTTGTAGCCGATGATGGACGTCCGGTTCTTTGGGTTCAGCTCCCAGGACAGCTTGTTGATATATTCACGGAAGAAAATGTAATCGCCGTCCTGTCTATCGATCACGAAATATTGAGGGGCAAACAGCGTGTAGTGAATATCGGCCGCGAATGTCATGGACACCCCGTTCGGTGATATCCCGGAAACAGAAACGCCCGACTCCGAGGCGTCGTAACGGCTGCTGTTTGGGATGGATTGAGGGGTGAAGGCTTTCCCTTGGACATAGTAATCTGCGGCGTGAGCGCCATATCCTTTTTCGATGTGTTCCAGCCCGTCCGCCTCCATCAGGCGGAGCAGCTTGTGTTCGGCATAAGAATTATTGTACTTAAACGAGCTTCCACTCAGCCGTGCATCCACATGCCAGATGAGAAGGCCGTCTCCTGGCAGGGAATAATCGTTTTCCAGGCGGAGCCGGTTCTGGACCATGGTGAACTCGTCAAACGGAGACTCCGAGGAAAATTCAGGCATGACGATCAGAGCCTCCTGGGAGATGGCCGAAGCACCCAGAGAGCAAGAGCGGGTTCCATAATTGAATACCTGGGGCGATATCCAGTCCAGGAGCATTTTGCTGAAACAGTTGTGGTCGCCCAGGTTGGCGTCCATCATGTCCAGGCCGCCGAGCCCGCCTCTGGGTCCGATCGTGGCGTCGTAGTCGTAATAATCGGGCAAGCCGAGGGCATGGCCTGTTTCGTGAATGACGACATACGGCCTGAACGTTCCAGGATAGGGGTTGGATTCCCACTGCCAGGAATAGCGAGTCCGGTAAAGGGACTTTCCGTCCAGCTTGAAATTCTGGTCTGCAAATGAGGTTTGATATCCCCACCAGAAATTGCCCCAGCCGTTGTTCGGTCCCGTCCAGATGACGATAAAATAGTCTAGGACGTTGTTTCCGTCGTTATCGTACTGGGCAAAGTCGTGGCCCTGGCTGTCAAAATAGGTCAGGGCTTCCTTGATCAGGTTCTCCCGAGCGGTGCTTGTCTGGGCGATGCCGGCCCGGGTGTAAGCAGGCTGGTACCAGCCGAGTGTCGCGCCCTGGATTTCCAGCATGTTGTAAGAGGCGCGCCGGTAGTAATTGCGCAGGCTTTCTCGCGGCCATTCACCGGCGCCGTCCCCGAAGAGCTTCCCATAGATCGAATCCAAACTCTGGCTGGCCGGGTAGTCGGGGAAGGACAGGAGAAGGGCAAAGATCTTGGAGGTTCCCTTACTTTTCAGGACATTCGTCGTTCCCGGCGGCAGGCCGAGGAGCCTCTGGATTTCGGCCGGGGATTTCCCCGCCATCGAGAGCCGCAGGTAAGCGATCCTGTAGGCAAAACTTTTGACAAGATCGGGCGCGACAAGGTGGTTGCCCAAGGCCAGGGCATTCAGCATCCTGAGGGTGAGAGTGCCGTCTCTTTGATATTGTTCGAGCTGTTCTTTGGTCGGAGGTTCGAGGGCCCAGGC
>JAPKZH010000346.1 GCA_026393905.1 Candidatus Aminicenantota bacterium | reverse complement strand
TGCCTTCCTTCCAAGGAGCATCTGGCGATGAATTCATGGGACGATGCTCCATGGAGGGGTGGCAGGGCGGGCGGGTATTCCCGCCGCCCGTTGGAGGGGGAACCTATGAAAGGGTCCTCCTCCAAGAGTGTCCGGGTCCCCCCTCCGCTACGGGGGCTTTAGGGCGGCCTAAGCGCCACCCCTACTTTGTCACTTTATTTATTGCGTTTGTATTAGTATTTAGGCAAGAAAGGAGGAGGCAATGAGATTCACTCGTTTCAAGACCCGCTTTGGATATCTTGTCCTAGGCGGTCTCGGGCTCAGCCTGGTTCTCTGTTATGCCGGCTGCGCCAAGACGGCGCAAAAAGAAAGCCCGCCGGAGAAAGCCGTCGCGACGCTCTTGCCGGAAGACAAGGTCAGGCTGTCGAACGACCCCCAGAAAACCGAGGTCTTCCGGGATGCCGGGCTCGGATTATTCATCCACTGGGGCCCGAATTCCCAGATGGGAACGGAAATCTCCTGGCCCCTCTACAATGCTTCGGACGATTACATCAAGAAATATTATGACTTGGCCGATACCTTCAACCCCGTCGATTTCAAGCCGGCCGAATGGGCGCGATCGGCCAAGCTGGCCGGCATCGAATACGTCGTCTTCACGGCCAAGCACCACGACGGTTTTTGCATGTTCGACACGGCCTACAGCGATTTCAAAATCACCAAGACGCCCTACGGCAAAGACATCCTGGCCATGCTGGTCGAGGCCTTCCGCAAGGAAGGACTGCTCGTCGGGATCTACTATTCGCCGGGCGATTTCCGCTACCAATTTGAAACCGGTCATCGCTTCAGCCATCTCTACGAAGCGAATTTCGCAAGCCCCGAGCTGTTCGGGCCGCTGAAGAAAAATTTTGTCGACTATGAGCGCGGCCAGGTCGAAGAGCTCCTGACGCGGTATGGCGATATCTTCATGCTGTGGTTCGACGGCAAGTGCGAGCCGCTCAAAAAGCACGCCTGGCGGGTGAAGCAGGATATTTTCATCGGCCGGGGCGAGATCCCGACGCCCGAACAAGAGATCCCCGGCAAGCCGGCCGACCATGCCTGGGAGAGCTGCCTGACGACGAGCATCCAATGGGCCTACCAGCCGAACCCGGATATCCGCACCTCCAAAGAGATCATCGAGAATCTGATCACCATCCGGGCCCGGGGAGGGAACATGCTCCTCAACGTCGGGCCGCGGCCCGAGGGCCGGATCGCCGATCCCGATGTGGACCGGCTGCGCGACCTCGGCCTGTGGATGATGCTTTACGGCGAGGCCGTCCGCGGCACCCGGCCTTGGGTCGTAACCAATGAAGGCGATGTCTGGCTGACGCAACGCCGGAGCGACGGCACCGTCTATGCCATGGCCGACCTTGAGTACGGCTTCGGAGGGCCGAAGCCGCCCGCGCCGTCGGGAAGGCTCTTGACCTTAAAATCCGTGAAGACGACCCCGCAGACGAAAATCTCCGTGCTGAGCCAGGCCGGGGAATGCGAATGGAAAGAAGATGCCCAGGGGCTCCATATCACCGTTTACAGGAAGCAGACCGTCCAGCTCATACGGAAACCCTCAAAGAAGACGGGCGGCGAGAAAGCGGCAGGGGATGCCATCCAAATCACCTGGGGGCCGGATTGGCCGGTGGCGATCAAGATGGCCAATGTCCTGCCCGCCAAACAAGATGTTCCGAAGGAGAAATGAATGAGGGCCGGCCCGCGAAATCCCTTCCTAAAATTCGAGAGCGACCGGGGGAATTCTGAATTTCGTTCAGGTCCAAGGATTTTTTGAGAAACTCGGGAAGTGGCAAAACTGTCGCTAAAAGAGGAGAGATTGATGATGAACACGAAGCCGGCTCGATGTTTGGACTGTGTCATCGCCGCCCTGGTTTTCGTTGCCGCGTTTTGCGGATTGTTCGGCCAGCCCAAGGTCCAGCGCTACGGCATGGTCATCGGCATCAAGCCGGAAAAAATTGAAGCATACAAAAAGCTGCATGCCGCGGCCTGGCCCGGCGTCCTCAAAAAGATCAAGGAGTGCAACATCCGTAACTATTCTATTTATTTGAGGGAGATCGAGGAGGGCAAGTTCTATCTTTTTTCATATTTTGAATACACCGGGAATGACTTCCAGGCCGACATGGCAAAAATGGCGGCCGACCCGACAACCCAGAAATGGTGGAAAGAAACCGACCCCTGCCAGATTCCCATCCCCAGGCGTGGGCCGAAGGAGTTCTGGAGCGTGATGGAAGAAGTGTTCCACTCGGATTGAATCGGGCGCGGGGAGAGGCGGATGGAGACCAAAACTCTTCTGAACATGGCCTGGCCCGATTTTCTGGTGATCGCGGTCTATCTGGTCGGCATCGTCGGGCTCGGCCTTTGGGCTTGGGCCCAACGGGAAAAACGGCAGTCCTCAAGCTCGGAATATTTCCTGGCGGGCAGCTCTCTGCGCTGGCCGGTGATCGGCCTGGCTCTTTTTTCCACGAATATCTCGACGATCCACCTCGTCAGCCTGGCTCAGGAGGGCTATGTCAACGGGCTGGCCTACGGGAATTTTGAATGGATGGCGACGTTCCTTCTCATCGTCCTCTCTCTCTTTTTCGCCCCGTTCTACATCCGGTCGAGAGTAGCGACCCTCCCGGACTTTTTGGAAAAACGCTATAACCGGGCCTGCCGCGACTGGCTGGCCGTCCTTTCGATCATCTCGGCGGTTTTCATTCATATCGGGTTTTCTCTTTACACCGGGGCCTTGGTTTTAAAAGGAATGTTCGGGATCGACGTCAACACCAGCATCATCATCATCGCCCTGCTGACGGGCGCCTACACCATCATCGGCGGACTCCTGGCCGTGGTGATGACCGAGTCCGTTCAAACCATTATCCTGATCCTTGGCTCGGCCTGCGTCCTGGTGATCGGTTTTGTCGCCGTGGGCGGCTGGGGAGGTCTGGCGGCTGCCGTGGAGCCGGTCAAACTGACTATTTTGCGGACGGCTTCGGAAACGCCGACTTTGCCCTGGTACTCGGTCTTCCTGGGCTATCCGATCATCGGACTTTGGTATTGGTGCGCCGACCAGACTATCGTCCAGCGCGTGCTCGGGGCCAAAGATGAGAGACAGGCCCGGCTCGGCCCGCTGTTCGCCGGATTCATCAAGATCCTTCCCGTGTTTCTTTTTGTCCTTCCCGGCCTGATCGCTCTGGGCCTCGTCCGCCAGGGAAAATTGCCGGCTCCGGCCAATTCCGCGGACATCTACTCGGTCATGATCAACAACCTTCTTCCGGTCGGCCTCAAGGGCCTTGTCGCGGCGGCGCTGCTGGCGGCGCTCATGAGCACGGTCTCGGGCGCCCTGAACTCCATCGCCACCCTTTTTACGCTGGACATCTACAAGCGCTGGAGGCCGGAAACGCCGGAACGAAAATTGACCACCATCGGCCGGGTCGTGACGTTCGTCGCCATGATCGCGGCCATCCTTTGGTCGCCGCTGGTCTCCCATTTCCAGAGCATTTTCCAGGGAATCGTCGCCGTGATCTGCTACATCTCGCCCCCGATTACGGCCGTGTTCCTCTGGGGTGTTTTCTGGAAAAAAGCCTCGGCCGCGGGGGCCACCGCGACCCTGTCCTTGGGCTCAGGCCTCGGTCTGGTCGTTTTTTTTCTTGACTGGTTCAAGGATAAAACGGGATGGAACATCCCCTCGATGATGGCTACGTTCTATCTCTTTGTCATCTGCTCCGCGATTCTCGTCATCGTCTCTCTCAAAACGCCCCAGGTCCACACTGCGGAAAGCGCAAAATTGGTTTGGACAAGCCCCCTGGAAGCTGTCCGCGGAAGATTCACGGCCGGGGCGTTCGATTTCCGGATCGTCTCCGCGGTCCTGTTTGTGGTGATGGTCATTCTCTATATCGTCTTTGCCTAAGATTTTAGATGGTTCTCGTCCATTTCGCGTGGGTAGAAAAAGGAAATGATCCGGAGACGGCTGAAGCGACCATGGAGGGTTTAGCCTTCCCGAGCCCTCATTCGAGGGCAGCCGGCTCGGAAGAAGCCGGCCGGCGAAGTTGTCTGAGCTTCCCGGCGAACATCCGTAAAATCGATGCCGGGAAGCGAGTTCTGAGCCGCCGAGAAGGAGGGCTCGGGAACGGCGTGAAAAACCCGGATAGGGAGCGCGGCCGCTTCCGGATCGTTTCCCAGAGGATTTTTCCTTATACGAAATGGAAGAGATCCATGGGAAAAAACAGAAGGGAAAATCAAAGGAGGAAATTAGCCATGAAATTTTTCTCAAAAAAAAGAATCTGGCTGGGGATCCTTGCCCTCGTTCTTGCGCTCGCCGTCTATTTCGGCTATACGAACCGGGAGTCCATCCAACAGCTTCCCATCGGCTGCGGGGCCAAGGCCGAGCTTCTTTGCTCGGGCATCTTTGTCTCCGGCCGCGATGAAGCTTCGGTTTTGAGCGAGGACGTCGCCTTTCACCCTTTGTTCAAATTGTTTAAGCCAAAGATCGACTACAACGAAAAGAGCGTGACCGTTTCCCTGTGGGGACTTGGCCTGTTCAAGAAGAAAGCCATCTATCACGATCAATTGGGCGCGATCCTCATTCAGAACGTCCCGGAGGAAACGATCCGCGGTAGGAAGGTGAACATCCCATCGCCGGAACCGGCCAATCCCGAAACGGTTCCCTGGCCGATGGGCGATCTCCTGTCTGCCGACCCGCTTCCAATGAATGTCGATCAGACCAAAGTCGCTGCCGCTCTAGACAAGATTTTTGCCGAACCGGACCCCAAGCATCTCAAGCGGACACGGGCCGCCGTCGTCGTCTATGACGGCCGCATCCTGGCCGAGCGGTATGCCGACGGGATTACCAAGGACACTCGCCTGATCAGCTGGTCCGTTGCCAAGAGCATCACCAACGCCCTGGCCGGCATTCTGGCCGGGCAGGGCAAGCTGAACATCAAAGATCCCGCGCCCGTTCCCGAGTGGCGGTCTCCGGATGATCCCCGTCACGCCATCACGACCGACATGCTGCTTCGGATGAGCGGCGGCCAGGAATGGTATGAAGCTTATGCCGAACATCCGGTCTCCGACGTTAATTTGATGCTCTTCACCAAGCCGGACATGGCCGCTTTCGCCGCGGCGAAGCCTCTCGCCGTCCCGCCCGATACGAAATGGGAATATTCGACGGGCACGACGATGATCATCAACAGGATTATCCGCCAAGCCATAGAGAAAGAGGAAGAATACTGGGCCTTTCCGCGCCGGGAGCTGTTCAACAAGATCGGCATGCGGAGCGCCGTCATCGAAACCGACGCCTCGGGGACGTTCACGGCCGGCTCCGGCATTTATGTCTGCGCCCGCGATTACGCCCGGTTCGGCCTGCTCTATCTTCAGGACGGTGTCTGGCAGGGCGAAAGGATTCTTCCCGAGGGCTGGGTCGCTTACACGGCAACCCCGACCCCGACGTCGAAAGCGGGCGATTACGGCGCCCAGTTCTGGCTGAACAAGGGGGTTCCCAACGATCCGACGAAGCGCCCTTATCCTAAGCTGCCGCAGGACATGCTCATGGCCGATGGCTACCAAGGGCAAATGATCGCGATCTTCCCCTCTCGCAAGCTCGTCGTCGTCCGTCTAGGCATGAGTTGGGATTACGGCTGGGGCAGGACGGAGTTTCTCGAAGATGTCTTGAGCGCGATTTCGTAGTGTAGCGGGGTCAAACCTACTCGTTACGCACCTTCCCCTGGGAAATTGTGCGTAACGAGTAGGTTTGACCCCGATTCAATGATTATTTCTTAGGGAACGGAATGATTCCGCCGGCCAGCTCTCCGATCACGTTGATCAATTCCGTGTTGGACGGGACGACGATCTTGGCGTTATTGGCCAAGGCCTTTTCCACCGTTTCCAGCCTTCGTAACAGCTGGGCGTTGCCGATGAAGTGAAGAAAGGCGAGGAGGCGGCCATCCGCTTCCAGCTGGCGACCTACGAGGCTCCCCTCGTCAGCCATGCCCTCCCCACGAAACAGACGCTCATCCACAAGCAGAGCGACAAGGAAACCAGGGAGACCAGGGATTTGGCGGCCGGCAACTATACTCTGAACTTAAAAATTACGGACAAGATTTCGGGTAACACCTGTACCAAGAAGTTCGATTTCACGATCAAATAAGTTCGCCCGGCCCGCTCACTTCAGCTCCTTTTCGATCTTGGCCATCAAGGCTTTGACGTCCAGCTGGTTGGGGTTTAGGCGAAGCGAGGCGGCGAAGGCGTCAATAGCTTCCTTCTTTTGTCGCGTTTGATAGAAGCAGAAGCCGAGGGAATTCAGGAGCCCGGTGTCGCTGTTATAGATTTTGTTGCCCTCGAGGAAATAATCGATGGCTTCTTTATACAGGCCTAGGCCCATCTTGGCCTTGCCCTTGATGAGATAGTAGCCGAACCTCTGTCGCGCATCGTTCTTAACCTTCTCGATGAGCGCCAGCGCCTTGTCGTACTTTCCGGTCCGGACCAAGAAATTGGCGAATTCGACGAGGTTCTCGACGGAGTCCGGCTTCAGCACCAGGGACTTTTCAAAACAGGCCTCGGCCTTGGCGGCCTCTCCGGCCTTGTCGTATTGGTACGCCAGCGAGGAATAATAGAGGAAGACATTGGCCAGCGGGAAGCCCTTGCTGAGTGTGACGGGATGAGGGATGGCCACCTGGGGGGAGACGACGAAATTGGAGGTCTTGGTATCCAGGATTTTCCCCTCGGCGTTCTTGAGATGGAGGACGACTTCATAATAATCCGGCGGAAAATCGGCGGCAGGAACGGCCTGCCCGATATTGATGACTCCGCTTTTGGGGAAACTCGAAAGCTTGATCGAGAACGACTTTTGCATGGCGTCCTTGCCCTTCAACCCGCGAATGAGAACCGCCACTTCGCCGCTCTTCCAAAGCTCTTCAGGGATGCGGATCGCATCGGCGAGGAAGGCGACTTCTTCCCGGGGACTGATTGTTGCATTTGGATCGATGAAGAGCTGTTTGTCCATGGCCCTGAACGCCGCGTGGACGGCGGCCGCAGAGGCTTGGAGTTTATAGCCCATGACCGGCCCGACAATCTGCGGAGGACCCTCGTCTCCCGGGATGGCCACATTTCCCTCATAGATTGAAAATTCTTTTCCCACGGAATTCTGGAGGAGAATTGTCAGCTCATACGTCCCTTCGATGACCGGAAAGGAATCCTGGACGGACAGCCCGTTGGCCCGGATATTCTCGGCCTGGTCGGGCGAAAAATAGAGCGGGAAATCCTTGGAATACTGGAAGATGGTCGTCTCGCTTTTCTTCAGGCTCACGTCCATCTTGAAATTGCAGAAATACTGATTTTTGGGCTCATAGAAATCGACGGAAAAACTCTTGGGCGACACGGCGAAATGAAGGAAGCGGATGCCCAGAATCGGCTCCTCGAGCAAGGCCGTCCGCGTCGTGCTTTCGATATAATTCGTCATGTATTCTGTGCTGACAAACCCTTTGTAATTGAGAAAGTGGGTGGCGTAGGCCGCACTGATGTTCTTCCGGGGGGAGTCATAAATATCCTTGAGAATAATGTTCGACTGGGGCGACGGCTGAAACGCATAGGGATACTCGCCCGGAATCAGGGAAATGGAGACCCCGGCCAGGGTCGGCGCCAATTCCTTGATTTTATTATAAACGGCTTGGCCGTTCGTGACGTCGAGCCCCTGGGTATTCACGAGGAGGCTGGCCGGCCCGTCGGAAGCCGGGTTATAAAGCTTGAATTCGCCCGAACCGCCGCGTTGATAAAAAACCAGGGAGAAATAGGTCGGCAGCTTTTTCGCGGCATCGCCGTAATAATACCAGACCTGGCAGGTGTAAATTCCGGCGACGCCCTCAAACCTCTCGATGTTGACCGGAGCGCCAAGGATAATGTATGTCCGACCCATGTCCGTCATCCAGCCCTCGCGGGTGGTGCCTCTTCTGTAAAACGAGTTGGCGTAGTTAAAGCGCCTGATGTGCTCCATCTTGAACTCGTTCTCGGGCGTGCTGGGCGTCGGGTCTCTCTGCTTCCAGAACGTTTCGATGAAGATATCCCGCTCCCTGTCCACGGCGAGCTTGAGAAAAACGTCCTTTTCGACGGGCAGGATGATATAGCTCACGAGCTTCAGCCACTCTTGGTATTTCAGGGGGAGGTCTTTCTCCCGGAGCGAGGGCAGTTCTTTTTTCTGGTCGGCGGAAGCAAGCAGCGGACCGAAGAGGAACGGAAGGGCCGTCAAAAGGATAATCCAAAAACCTCGAAATCCGATTTGGCGTTTGCTCATGTTCCTATTTCCTGTATCATCAAGAGAAACGGATAAGGCCAGGGGAGCTGACCATGCACGCTACTTCATGCAGCTTTGGATCAGGGCATCCAGTTTTTCCTTTTCCTGGGCAGGAAGGCCGGCATAAAACATGTTTTTGTATTTCATGAAATAATCCAGCGCCAGCGCTTTGTCTCCCCGGGCGAGATACGTCAGCCCTAAATTATAAAGAGGAAAGCCAAAGTCGGGTTTCAGCTCGACGGCCTTCTTCCAATTCTCAATGGCTCCGTCCGCATCTCCGGCCATATTCAAAGCCGATCCCAGGCCGTTATAGGCCGATGGGTAACGCGGGTCCAAGGCGATCGCCTGCTTGAAATAATCTAACGCCTTCCGCAGCGGATCCGGTTGCCGGGTTTTTAGGAACAGGGAAAGGTGGAGCGAGCCGAGGTTATTGATGAGGTTGGGATAATTGCTATCCAGCGCCAAGGCGCGCTCATAGGCCTTGCGGGCCGCGTCATAGTCGCCTTGGCTCCAGTAGGCAACGCCCAGATAGTTCCAGACCTCGGGGTCAAAATCGATGAGGGCCAGCCCTTTTTTAAGAACCTCGACGGCTTCATCGAAACGTCCTGCGTCGACCAGAAAAATACCGTAGGTTGTCATGATCCGGAAACTCGAAGGGTTGTTCTGATAGGCATCGAGGAGGACCGATACGGCGTCTTTGAGCCTCTTCTGTTTTTTATAAAAATTGGCAAGGTGCGTATAAGCGAGGTCGAAGTCCTTCCGTTCGGCGATGATTTCCTTTAAAAGCGCTATCCCTTCCTCGACTTGGCCCTTGGAATAAGCCGAGACGGCCTTCATGCATTTGGTATGATAGGGGAGGAGAGTCTTTAAATCATCTTTTTCTGTGAAATTTTTTTTGGCCGGCGCTTGGTAAGATGCGACATAACCCAGGCTTCGAAGCTTTTCTTGCGTTTCCCGGTCCAATTTTTGGCCAGCGGTCCCTTCGGCCGGAGCGGAGAGCGTTTTCAAGAGGCGTTCGTATTTTTGCCGTTGAGTTCCAAGATCGGCGCTCGCCGCCAGGTTATTCTGCTCATGAAAATCCGTTTCGATATCATAGAGCTCGGAGATCGGCGAATCCATAAATTTTTCGCGGCCTTCGATATACCCCCTGAGGGGGGCCCAGCCCCGGTTATAGTAGGCGGTCAGCGCTTCAAAATAAATGGGCCGGGCGGGCAGTTCCTTTCCCTTCATGAGCGGTGCAAGCGAGCGGCCTTGGAGCGACGGCGGGGCTTCGATCCCCAGAAGATCGCAGATCGTCGGGAAAATATCGATATGGCACACATTTTGGGCTGCGCTTCCGGCCTTCCCTCCCGGTGAGAATATGATCAGGGGCACCCAGAGCGTGGCGTTGTAGGCGAAATAGCCGTGGGTCATCTCGCCGTGCTCCCCGAGGGACTCGCCGTGGTCGGCGGTGAAGACGGTCAGCGTTCTCTTGCCGAGATTTTTATCCTTGAGAAAGCCAAAGAGTTTCCCCAGGGCGGCATCGACATAGGCCACCTCACCGTTATAGGGGGAGTCCTTGTATTGCGTTCGGAAAGGCTCCGGCGGCTCGTAAGGCTGGTGAGGATCGAAAAGATGGATCCATAAAAACCAAGGACCTCCTTGATCGGCAAGCCAGCGAAGGGCGAGCTGAATGACGACCTCGGCCTTTCGCTCGACGAAGGTCAGGTCGTTCGGGCCCTGGCTGCCGTAATTATCGTCGTAGACATCGAAGCCCGTCGTCAGCCCGAACCTTGAATCCAGGGGAAAAGCTCCGACGAATGCTCCCGTGGCATACCCCCGGCCCTTCAGCCAGCCAGCCAGGTTTGTCAATTCCTTGCGGACGATAAAATTGGCGTTGTCGTGAACGCCGTGGACGAGCGGAGTCAGGCCCAAGAGAATATTGGCGTGGGATGGAAGAGTCAAAGGATTGTGAGCGAAGGCCCGCGAGAACAGGAATCCTCTTTGCGCCAGAGCGTCGATGTTCGGCGTTTTGAGCACGGCGCTGTCATAGCAGCTCAGCCGGTCGGGAGTCAGCGTGTCGATCGTGATGAGGAGAACGTTGGGTCGATCTTTCAGGCTTTGGGCGCGGAGACCAGGAATATTAAAGAAAATAAGAAAAAGGGCCATAAAAAAAATATATTTCCATCTGTGAGCAGCAGGAGACATCGTAAAAGATTTTATCACATCCAGCGGACGAATGTCATTGCGTTAGGCAAACCTGATATGTGGGCGGGGGGATGAATTGTCAAGGAAGGGACCGACGGAGAGCCCGCGCTATTGACAGGGATTTGAGGCTTGGGATACATTTTGGTTGAAACGCACGAACGTGAACGGATGAAAAAAAGTCTGGTCCTCCCTTTAATTGCCGTGTTGGTCGCGGCCTCTGTCGTCGCCGTCTTTGTCCTGAAGTCCAAAAAGGAAATGAGAGCCGCAGGACTCAACCTGCTTTTTATCACCATCGATACCTGTCGTGCCGACCACCTGGGTGCCTATGGCAGCCGGACGGCCCGCACACCGGTCATGGATGACCTGGCCAGCCGGGGGATCCTTTTTGAGAACTGCTATACTCCGGTCCCTTTAACGCTGCCATCGCATTGCTCAATGTTTACGGGACGGTACCCCATAGGCCACAATGTCCGCAATAACGGCAGCTATTTTTTGGATCCCAGCCAGATGACCCTGGCTGAGAAGATGAAAGAACAGGGTTATCAGACTGCTGCGGTTGTGGGTGCGTTTGTCTTGCTTTCCAAATTCGGTCTGAACCATGGTTTTGATTTTTACGACGATACGCTCGACACTCATAAAATCTACAACAACTTCAGTTCCGAAATCAGCGCAAGCGAGGTGCTGGGAAAATTCCGCCGATGGTTTGCCAGACGGGACGACCGGAAGTTTTTCGCCTGGCTTCACTTTTATGATCCCCATGCCCCCTATACCCCTCCTCAAGATTTTGCCGCCCAGTTCAAGAACGACGCCGAGGGATTGTACTCCGGGGAAGTCGCCTTCGTCGATTTCACCATCGGCCAGCTCATCAAGGACCTTGAGAATAAGGGGATCCTCGGCCAGACGCTCGTCGTCATCTG
>JAPKZH010000255.1 GCA_026393905.1 Candidatus Aminicenantota bacterium | reverse complement strand
GAGCCGAAACTCTCCGTCCCCATTAAGTTGACAAAATCAGAAGCTGAAGCGGGCGCCGAACCGGACCGAGCGGACGCCGTAGATGCTGGTGATCTGGGCGTACGTTGTCGAGGGCGTATAGGCCACGGGGGTCTGGTCGTACCGCAGATAGGGGGCGGGGTCCTGGTTGACGTTGACGCCGCTCCGGCCGCCCAGGTTGAAGATGTCCACGTAGAAGTTCAACCTACCCGTATCGCCCAGCTTGAACTCTTTTTCGAGGCGCACATCCAGATTCGTATAGGAGGGGCCTGTTCTTGAACCCGGGATTTCGGCGTTCACGGCATAATACGCGCTAGCCGTTCCGAATCCCATGTAGTTCGCCGGGAAGTAGACGCGGGCGAGAGTTCGGTTCCAGGGGCTCCCGGAGCGGAACTGGAAGTAAGCGCTGAGGATGAAATCCATGGGCAGGATGTAGGTCCCCATGATCTTGATCTGGAGGGGGCGGTCATAGGGCATGGCTCCGTAGGAATTGATCAGCGTGTTGGGGTTGTCGAACATAGTCGACTCGCCTTCGGTCGCGCTGTATCCGGGATCGCAGTTCCCCTTGAACGAGCTGTAGAGAATCGACCCCTTGAGCTGCCATTTGTTGGCCATCCGCTTATCGAAGGACAGGATCGCCGCCCAGTATTCGCGCTTGGCCTCGGGCGGATTGATCCCCATCATGTTGGCCGCGGGCCGGTCTTTTCTCAGGCCGTAGACGGTCATATTCTTGTCGTCGGCCGTGCCGAAGGCGCCGTCCCAGCCCGGATCGGCGAAGGTGAAGGGCAGCCAGATCAGCCCGACGCTGTCCTTAGCGTTGACGTCATAGCCGTTGACCTCGTCGAAGTCCTCGACGATGTTCTTATTGATCTTCCAGATGAAGTCGAAACCGAGCCTGAAATCCTTGAGGACCTCATGCTCGATGCCGGCCATGATCTCGTCCGTATACGGGGCTTTGAGGTTGGGGACATAATAGGAATAGTTGGGATCCTGATTGGGATAGCCCCCGTTGGCGGAGTCCACGACGTAAGTGTCCACGCCGGGGAGGTCCATGAGCTTATTTTTGTTCGTATCGGTCCAGAGATAGTAGATTGAACTCGCGCCGAAGATCTGGGCGCCGTTGTATTTTGCCGTCCAGACCGGTTCGTAGTAGCGGGAATACGAAAGCTTGAGAGCGGTTTTCCCTGTGCCGAAAACGTCATAGACGAAGCCGAGCCGGGGTGAGAGCGTCGTGAACGAGACGGGTTTCTTATAGGGCGTCGTGAGGGCGTCCCATGGGGCGTATTTCTGCCCGTCGGCGTAAGCCTGCAGGGTGAGGGCTTCGATGAGGTAGTTGGGACCGTTGGCGGCCACCAAGGCCGGGTTGGCCTGCGGCGGCGCCGCGTTGTACCTCAATTTAGGCCGCGACTGTTCCGGCTCGTACTGGTAACTATAGTCCAGCCGCAGGCCCAGGTTCAGGGTGATGCGGCCGGTATGGAGGCTGTCCTGGAGGAAGCCGGAGAAGCGCCGGGCGTTGTCCTGGACGTCCCACATACCTCTTTCGGGAGTGCTTGTCCGGATCCTGAGACGGCCCCGAAATAACGTCGTGCTCGAATAATAAGGATTGAGGGTCTTATAGTCCCACCAATAGGAATAATAAGGATTTTCCCGGTACCAGTCGCGATGGTATTCGCCTTGTTCAAATTCGAAGCCGGCCTTGATTTCGTGATCGACCCCCAGGAAATCGTCCTGGAACCGGGTGATGGAGGCTGAGGCCAGAGTCTTTTTGCGAATGTATTCGTCGTTGTACCCGGCAGCGCCCCAGTAAACCTTCGCCGTGTTGTCATAGTACGTGTAGTCGTTCGGGGTCATGGAATGGAGGGGGAAGAAGCGGCGGACGTAGGTCCCCCGGACGTCGACGTAGGTGTTCTGATCGAGGACGATGTTGAACTGGTGGGTCGTCGTGTAGGTGTTCTCGTGGTCCCAGATCCTGACGTACTCGTAGGAGGCGTCCACCCCGAGCGAGTTCTGGTAGACCGGCTCGTAGATGTGGTTGTAGTGGAGCATGCCCATGTAGCGGATGTTCTTGGTGATCTGGAAAGTCAGCTTGCCGAAACCCAGCCATTCCTGATGGTCGACATCGTAGTGTTTGAGCTTGGTCGGATCCGTGAATCCCGCAGTGGCCATTCGCATCTCCGGCGTGTTCGGATTGGCCTGCTGCGAGACCTGACGGCGGCCGTTGAGGAAGAACCAAAGGCGGTCCTTGATGATCGGGCCGCCGAGATTGAGGGAGAAGTCCTTGTAATCTAAGAATTTTTCGGGGGGATTGACGTTCAGCGCCCTGATCTGTTCGGGCGCGATAAGGTTCTCGCCCAGGCTTTTCTGGGTGTAATAGAAGACCCCTCCGCCCGAAAGCCTGTTGCTGCCGCTCTTGGTGACGATATTGATGTAGGTCGAGTCGGTCTGCCCGACTTCGGCGGGATGGGCGCCCATCTCGAACTCGATCTCTTCATAGACGTCGACGTTGATGTTGGCCATGGAGTAGTTCACGGCCGGGTCGTTCATCGGCACGCCGTCAAGGGCGTAGAGCTGGCTGCGGAGCGTCCCGCCGAGGATGGACGACATCCGGCGGTAATCGATGCCTTCGGCGACCGAGCCGGGGATCGAGTTCTGGATGTCGTACAGGTCACGGTTCATGGGGATGCTGGCCAGGAACTGGGCGGTGAAGTTGACGCTCATCTTCGACGCCTGAACGTCCACGACGGGCGCTTGGCCGATGACCGTCACTTCCTCCGCGATCGTGGCGATCTCCATTTCGATGGTCACTTCGGACGTTTTTCCGACGCTGACCAGGATGCCCTTGACGACTTTGGTCTTGAAGTTGGGCATCTCCGCCCGGACGTCGTATTCTCCGGGAAGGAGGGTCGGAAAACGGAAGGCGCCGTTCTCCAGCGTCACATAGTCCAGCTTTCCCATCAGCGCCGGACCGAAGATGGAGACCGTGGCGCCGGGAAGCGGGAGTTTTTCTGTGTCGATGACCTGGCCGTGGATCGAGCCGGTCTGCCGCTGGGCATAGCCGAGGGGCGTCAAGGCCAGCGCCAGAACGAGGACCAGGACGACGTTGAAGATCTTTTTGTCCATTAAAAAACCTCCTTTGAAGAAAAAATCCCCTTTAGTTTTTTTTATATATTATTTTGTGCGTGAGATGCAAGAGCTTTTTTTAAATAGTTCAACGCGCTAATGAAAAATTCTACCGGGAAGAGACAGGAGCAAGAGAAAAATCCCTTCCGACGCCAAGAAGCATTTCGGTCAGCGGCCGGGAATGGACCGAACCATGACCAGGAGAAGGTTTCCGGTGGATGGCAGGCCGGCGACGAGCGGGCCGCCTTCCGCGGACTCGCGCGATATCCAGGTCGAGGCCGCGGCGTCGAAGATCTCGATGAAGTAGCGGCCCGGAGGGACATCGAGGACGAACTGACTCGCGAACGTCTCTCCCGGGCAAGGCCGCGGTTCGCACCACAACCAGAACTGATCAGGTCCCGCCAGGAATCCGAACCGTCCGACCCAGGAAGGAAGGCTTCGGACTCGGCGAACCGATCCGCTCCTCAGCGATCCGGGGTCGAGTGAAGACGGTCCATCGGCCTTTTGCAGCGCCGCTCGTACAAGCGCCCGCGTCTCGGCGGCCGGGATCCTTTGGACCGCCCTGGGGCCTTTCGGTTGGGACGTCATCGCAGGAAAGCTCCGAGGCCGGACTTCATGAGCTCGGCCATGTCCGGCAGGCCGGCCAGCTCTACCTGCCGCGCCGTCGGCACTCCGGCGTTATATGCTTCAATAACAGCCCGCAGCGCTTCGATATGGACGCCCACCCTTTTCGACAGCGGCCAGGCGGGATCGTTGACCGGATCGCCCGGCTTATCCCGGAGAGAGCCGGGATTGGGCGTTTCGAACAGGAAGGCCCGGGCCTGGGTGGCATCTCCCCATTCGCGGTGAGACAGCCCCCGGAAGGTTGCCGACGACTCCTCGAGCTTCAGGCTCAGGCCTTTAGTCTCGAGGTTGAGGACCGCCTCGGCCGCGAGCTCCGCGTTCTTGGGATTAGCGACGATCATCAACGCCAAGCGGCTTCCGGTCGGCGCTTCATGAAGGTCGAAGGCCAGGTCGACGCCCTCTTTCCGGATCAGGGCGACAATCGCCGCGGCGATCCGCTCTGTCAGGTTGCCGTCCTCTTTTCCTGGAAACTGCCGGTCAAGGTTGCGCGACAGGTTGTCGGACGCATATTCCGGAGTCGGTGGCTTCTCGCCCGGCGGGTCGGGTTCGCCTTGGTGCTCGGGCTTGGTCAGACGGGCTCCGCTCACGAATATCCTTTCGCCGCCCGCCGTCTTGATGGTGAATGTCCTGGGGACGGCCGGCATGTTCGGGTCCTGGTAGCTCGCGCTCGAGTTGTTGGCGTGGGGGACGACGATCAGCCGGCCCCGCTCGAGCTTCGCCCGCTCGACGAGCAGGACGGCCGCCATGACGCCGGCGATCTCGTTGCCATGCGTCCCCCCCGCGAGGAAAACCGTGCCTCCCGGCTTCGGCCCTTCGATGAGATAGACGGCCGAATCGCCGGGCGTGCCGGCCAGGGAAGGCAGATAATCGGAGAGGGCGATCGTCTTGACGCCGAGCCCGGGTCTCACGTCGTGGACTGCCGGCGGGATCGAGGGAATCGAGAGCTGCGACGCCGCGACCGCGCCGATCCCAGCGGCCAGGACGCCGATCAGGACCACCTTTATGGACTCTCTTCCCATTTCAATACCCCAGAACCGCCGCGTCGCGTCGAGGGTCGGCGCCGCCGATCTTCCTATTCGTCTTGGGATCGATGAGGATGCCCTGGGCGCCCCCGAAGTATAGGTCGAACGGTCCCAGCCGCTTCAGCTCGTAGCCCAGCTTCGCCAAGGCCGCCAGGGTCTGGTCCGGAAGTCGGGGCTCGATCGAGAGCGCTTTGTCGGATGGGTAGAACCGGGGCGCTTCGATGGCTTCTTGGATGCCCATCTTGTAATCGATCAGGTTCGAGAGAAGGAGCGACATCGTCGTCAGGATGCGCCCCGCCCCCGGTGTGCCAAGGGTCGCGAACGCCCGGCCGTCCTTGACGACGATCGTCGGCGAGATCGTCGTCCGCATCCTCTTGCCGGGGGCCAGGGTGTTGACGCCGCGGGCCGAGAAATTTTTCATCTCGTTGTTGAGGATGATCCCCGTGCCTGCGATGGCGACCTTGGCCCCGAAGAAGTCCGAGATCGTCTGGGTCAGGGCGACCATATTCCCCGTCTTGTCGGCCGCGGACAGCGACGTCGTGCTGGGGCTCTCCCCTTTGGCCGGGATGCCGGCGACGATCTTCTCGCTGATCCGCGCCGGGTCGATTTCGGCGGCGCGGCTCTTCGTGTAGGTTTTAGCCAGCAGGCCGGCGGCCGGAACGGAGACGAAATCCGGGTCGGCGACAAAAGCGCTCCAATCGGCGATGCCGCGCCGCATACCCTCGGCGAACAGGTGGATGCGCTCCGGCGACAGCGGGGCGTGGCGGGCTACATTGAAATTCTCCAGGATGTGCATGATCTCGATGACGGCCAGCCCGCCGGAGGGAGGCGGCGCCGAGATGAGGTCAAACCCACGGTACGAGCCGCGCACCGGCGGGCGCTCGATCGCCTTATATCCGGCCAGGTCGTCCTTCGTGATGAATCCGCCGTGGTCGTGCATTTCGGCGGCGATCTTCTCCGCCAGTTCGCCGCGGTAGAACGCGTCCCGGCCTCCAGCCGCAATCTTGCGGAGGCTTTCGGCGAGGTCCGGGTTCCGGAGCGTCTCCCCCGCTCCAAGCGGCAGGTCTTCGGGACACAGGATCGCGGCCAGGGCTTCGTTTTTCATGATCGCTTCATAACTGTCGGCTATGATGCCGGCCAGCAACGGGCTGATGACGAACCCGTCGGCGGCGAGTTTGATCGCGGGCGCCAGTACCTGGGGCAGCGTCATCGTGCCGTACTTCTCGAGGGCGAGGCATAATCCCGCCACCGTCCCTGGGGCCGCCGCGGCGGCAAGGCCGGTTGAAGGAATGCCCTGGGGATAGGACGCCGCAGCCGGGGCGGAAGAGCGATAGTCGATGGCGGTCATCGACGCGGTTTTGGCGAGATAAATGACCATCATCCCCTCGCCGCCGAGCCCGTTGGAGTTCGGCTCGACCACGCCGATGGCGAACGCCGCCGCCACCGCCGCGTCGACTGCGTTCCCCCCCGCCTTCAAGATGTCCACGCCGGCCTGCGAGGCTAGAGAATGGGCGGAAGCCACCATGCCATTGGCGGCCGTGACCTCGGCTTTTTTTGTCTGAGGGAGCGCCCCTCCCGCGGCTAAAGTCAGGGCGATGCTGAAAATGTCCCCTTCCTCGATGACATGATAGTTGGTTACGATATGGCCCTGGTCGTCCCAGAGGAAGCCGGAGCCGCTCCCGCGAGGGACTTGCTCTTGGTTGAAAAAGAAATCGCGGACGAGCTGGATGTTGGTGATGAACACGACGCTGTTTTTTGACTTTTTGACGATGTCGATCGTGTTCCGCTCGTCTTCCGTCAGCTGTGCCCGCAGAGGTGAGCCGGACAAGAGGAGTCCGGCGGCGATCCCTATGGTCAAGGACAATAGGCGGATGCTTCTTCTTTTTTTCATGAAGGTTACCTCACAAATTATTTTATCATAGGTCCGGTCGCATTTTCTCGTCCAGGCAGGGCAACGATGATGTCATAAAATATGCGAGGGATTGAGAAACATGTTCCGCTTCCAATCTTCGGGCAAAAAAGCGCAGACGTTGAGCCGGAGCCTGGCCGCTTTCGGGGAAATCGTGGAGTATCGGGAAGATTAGAGCCAGAGCCTGCCGGACTTATGTCTGTAGAGGATTTTGACATTCTTTCGGCTTTCTTATAAGCTTGACTCCAAGAGCATGAAGGCACGTGGTCTTTTGATCGTCCTGATTCTGGCGGTGGCGATCGTCTACCTGATCTGGTTCAGCAAATCGGGAGAAAAGACCCATTTGGAGCGGCAGGTCGATCGGTTCGTCCAGGCTAAAGAGGACCTGACCAGGGTGAATATGCAATCCTTGCAGAAGATCATCCTGTCTTATATTGCCGGCGAAGGCCAGGCTCCCAAAAGCCTGCAAGACCTCAGGAATTCCAGCCTGCTCGTCGGCGGCACGATGGACGGCTGGGGAAAATCGATCAAGTATGAGAGGCTCTCCGATTCTTCATTCCGTCTGATTTCGGCGGGAAAAGACAAGACCTTCGATACCGAGGACGACATCGTTCTGGATTATTAGCCTATCTTTTTAAAATCCCCCCAAAAAACAAGATGGATCTTTTCCATTTCGTCCGGGTCAGGAAACACGGAGTCCAACGCTGATGGTCGCTGTGAGCGTCGCGGACTCACGAATTTACCCCCACGAAACGGATAAAGAGCTAAAAATCTTATGGCATCGTCCTTTTAGGCTGGAAATTCTCTTTGTAATTTGCCCAGTTCTGTGGTTAACTATCAGGATGTTTCTCAATCTAAAGGAGATGCCGTTGAAGAAGATCTTCATCGTCTGTATTCTTATCGCCGCCGTTGGTGCCGGCTGCTCTTCGAGAAAGGAGAGCGCGAAGCTCGTCCAGGGAACGCCGGCGTATCAGTTGGCCAAGGACCTCGCGGCGAAACTGCCTTCCCTCGACCCGGATAAAAACGAGGTCATGATCTCCACCAATGAATTCACGATCACGACGGGGGACGTCATCCAGACCTTCCAGGATCGAATGGGGACTCGGGCCGCCCAGCTCAAGGAGATCAATGCCCAGGACTTGAAAAGCTTCATGGAGCGGAACGCGATCCAGATGGGAGAGAGAAAGTTGTTTCTGGCCGAGGCCATCAAGAAGAAAATCTCTGTGACTCCCGATGAACTGAATAAAGCTCTGAACGACCAGTACGTTCAGGGCGGCGGCGAAGAAAAATTTCTCGAAATGCTGAAGACGAACGGCGTGGCTTTCGAATACTTCAAGAAAAGCATTCAGGACAACGTCCTGGTCAAGAAATATCTGCAGGAGGATCTTTTCAAAACGATTGCGGCCTCGGATGCGGAGATCCAGAAGGCCTATGCGGAAGACAAGACCGCCTCGGTCCGGCACATCCTGCTGCTCACCCAGGGAAAACCAGACGCGGAAAAAGCGGAAATCCGAAAAAAGATAGAGGGCCTCCTGGCCAAGGCCAAAGCTGGAGAAGATTTTGCGGCCCTGGCCAGGCAGTATTCCGAAGACCCCGGCTCGAAGGACAGCGGCGGATTGATCCCGGAGGAATTCTCCCGCGGCCGGATGGTCAAGCCCCTTGAAGATGCGGCTTTTTCCGTTCCTGTCGGCCAGATCAGCGGCATTGTCGAAGCCCCATACGGTTTCCATATCCTCAAAGTGGAGGGCCGGAAAAAGGAGACGCTCCCCCTGGACCAGGTCAAAACGCAGCTCGAAGAGCAGATCAAGCAGCCGAAAAAAAATGTCATTTATGAGTCCCATCTAGCCAAATTAAAAGAAAAAGCCAAGTTTTCGACCGTGGGATTCAAAGCCTAGGCCGACTTTCTCTCGACGGCAGCTTTTTTTCTCCATAGAATCTCAGAGGTTTTGACAGGACGGAGGTCTTGTGTTATCAGAGAGGCATGGAGGAGGGACGAATGAGAGGCCGTCGGTTCTATCCTTTCTTTATCGCAGTCTTAATCCTCGTTTTTTCCGTTGGGGCCGCAGATCAAAAACAGTCTGCGTCCCGAAGTAGCGGAGAAAAGGATTTCGTCTTTGTTTGCAAGGATGGCGGAGCGGGGGGATATGAAGCGTTCCCCGATGTCTGCCGCCTGAAGGACGGCCGGCTGATGGCCGTTTTTTACGCAGGATACGGCCATGTTTCCCTGCCCAACGGGCCGTGGCCGAAAGGCGGAAGAATTTGTTTTTGCCTCTCGAGCGATGAAGGCCGGACATGGACAAAGCCCCGCCTTATCTACGATGGGCCGGAAGACGACCGCGATCCGTCCGTCGTCCAGCTTAAATCCGGCCGGCTTCTCTGCAATTTCTTTTCGCTGAGAAAAGCCGAGGGCAAGCCTTGGCAGGGGCTGGGAACATGGCTCACCGCCTCCGACGACCTGGGCAGGACCTGGTCCGCACCGCAGCTCATCTCTGCCGATTATTATTGCAGCTCGCCCGTTCGGGAGCTTCCCCACGGCAGGCTGCTCCTCGGCCTTTACCGGGAGGAAAAAGGCAAAAGTTGGGGCGCGGCCGTCCTGAGCGAGGATGGCGGCAAAAGCTGGGGCCGGGTGATCGATATCGATAACGGCGGCTACAAGCTCGATGCCGAGACCGATGTCATTTCCCGCAAGGACGGCTCCCTCTATGCCATTCAGCGCGAGCCGGGAACGACAATGTGCTATTCCGTCTCCAAGGATGGCGGCCGGACCTGGAGTGTATCGAAGCCAATCGGCTTTCCGGGCCACTGCCCGTACCTTTTGCGGACCAGAGAAGACATCATCATCCTTGCCCACCGCCTCCCTCAGACTTCCCTCCATTATAGCCTTGATGAGTGCCGGACCTGGAGCGAGAACGTTCTCGTCGACGATTTCATCGGCGCCTATCCTTCGATGGTCAACCTCAAAGACGGCTCGGTCCTCATTGTTTACTATGAAGAAGGGGAGGGATCAAACATCCGCGCCAAGCGGTTCCGGGCGACGTTGTCGGGGATTGAATGGCTCTCCCTAGAGGATTCCCAAAGGATTGAAAGAAAAGACCAACAGGGAGATTGGGGAGAACCCGACGTCCGGGTCGGCCTGGAACAAGGTCATTGGCTGATCTCCGGCCGGAAAAACAGAGTCGTACTCGATCCCACAGATCTCCGGATGAGTGTCAAAGCCGGTTCCGCTGCCTGGCCGATGCTTCCGTCCTTTCCGGGCGACCTTGTTGTCGGTTCTGTCGGAAAGGTCTATAAGCTCAGGCTGGCGGATGCCATGACCAAGCGGGTCTCTCCCGTTAAGACAGGATTTCTGAGCGGCCTGAAAATCGAGCTCCAGGATTTTCGCGGCGAGGAAGGCCCGCTCGACCTGGCGATTCAGCTTTTTGTCGGCCTGGAGGGCGAGCAAGAAGACCTGGCCTGCGAGATCATCGCCACGGACGGCGCGGCACGGGTCCGGGAATGCCTTTGGCCTCAGGCATTCGATTCCGCAGCGTTCGAGGCCACCGTGGTCCCCTTCATGCAGGGAATGCTGCTCCCGAAAAACTGGCCGAAGAAAGTCTGGCTCTATGACACGCTATCCTACGGCCGCGGGCTTTATATGCCCTGGTGGGGGCATCAGCAGGGACTGTCGGCGGTCCTTGTTCTTCTCGAAACACCAGCGGACGCCGGATGTCGCTTCGAGCATCCAGCCGGCGGTCCGACGCGCATGGAGGTCCGCTGGGTCCATTCGCTGGGCCGCTGGGCTTATCCGCGCCGCGTCCGTTTCTGCTTCATGGAAAAAAGCAATTATGTCGAGCTGGCCAAGCGCTATCGACGCTATGTGATAGAGACCGGGCGTTTCGTCTCCCTCAAAGAAAAAATCAGCCGCAACCCGCTCGTGGCCAAGCTCATCGGCGCTCCCGTCGTCCACACCAGCATCCTGTACCATATCCAGCCGGGTTCGAGCTACTACGATAAATCGAACCCTGCCAAAAACCATCAGATGGTGACGTTCGACAAGCGCGTGTCCGAGCTCGGCGAGCTTTCCAAAAAAGGGATCCAGCGCGCCTATGTCCATCTCGACGGCTGGGGATTCCGCGGCTACGACAACCTCCATCCCGATATCCTGCCTCCATGCCCGGAGGCCGGTGGATGGGAGGGAATGAAACGATTGGGCCGGGCCTGCCGGGATCTGGGCTTCATATTCGCGATCCATGACCAGTATCGCGACTATTATCTGGACGCGAAATCTTATAATCCGCGCTTCGCCGTCCTCGACGAGAATGGAAACCGCTCGTTCCACAGCACCTGGTACGGCGGAGCGCAGACATTCCTCTGCCCGAGCCTGGCTTTAGGCCATGTCCAGAAAAATCACAAGGCGATTCTCGACCATGGCGTGGAGATGTGGGGGGCCTATCTCGATGTCTTCGCCGTCGTTCCCCCCGATGAATGTTACAATCCCGAGCATCCGGTCACGCGTGCCGAATGCCTGGAGGATCGAGGCGACTGCCTGGATTTTGTGAGATCCTGGGGAGGCATTGTCAGTTCCGAGGAGCCGGCCGATTGGGCCGTCCCTCACATCGACCTTGTCCATCACGGGCCATATGCCTTGGACCCCAACCCAGGTCAGGGTCCGGCGATGGGCATCCCTGTGCCGCTCTTCAATCTTGTCTATCATGATGCGCTCATCCTGCCCTGGTCGCTGGGACGAGGAGCCTGGGGCATTCCGGAAAAAGATTTAGGCTTTCTCCATGGGATGGCCAATGCCGGCATTCCCTATCTTTCTTTAAGCCCGTCCGAAGAGGAATTGACCCAGGTCCGGACCCTGTGCGCCCTGCATGAGAGGATCGGTCTTGTGGAGCTCGTGAATCACAAGTTTTTAGAAGAAAATTATCGAAGACAGGAATTCAGCTACGCCGACGGGACCAAGGTCGTCATCGACCTGGACAGGGATCAGGTTGATGTCTCGCCTCGCTTGGACGTCCGGCCCGATATTCGTTAGAGCCGGCCCGACGCTCTTGGAGGAAAATCCCAGTCCGCGTTTCCCTCCAAAGATCGCTTCGCTCTCTGCCTCCTTTCCCTGGAGTATGAGGTGATGAATTCATCAGGGAAATGAGCGGGTTCTAGGCTTCCCGGACTTTTGCGATCTCGAACACCACGGGATTGGCGGCGTCCGTGCAGGGGTGGGTCTTGATGTCCGGATTTTGAAGCCAGGGGAACTTCACGTCGTAGAGCATGGCGAAGACCGCGGGCATCATGCTGTAGAGGGCATGAATGCATATCTTGCCGTCGACGCCCGTTTCCGTGAAGGTCACGACATCGCCGGCCTTGTGGCCCAGTCCGCAGGTGCCTTTGACGCTGATGACCTTGGCCGTGACCGCCTTGACCTTTTTCTCCATGGGAGCCTCCTTGCCGAAAACTTGGCCGCCGAGGGAGAGCAGAGAAAGAGTTCCGAAGGCGGCGCTGGGGAGCTTTGTGCAGAACTCTCTTCGGATCATGATTTATTTTTACGCGATCGGCAGGGATTTGTCAAAGACGATGGGTATCCACGCCAGATGTATATCTTGGATCAGGCTGATTTTGAAAAAATCTTTAAGCCGGAATCGTGAAAGGCTTTTGCCCGATCTAATAGCGGATGTCCGTGCCGCTACCCGCGTCGATGTCTTTTTGTGTTACAGGGTTGCGGCTGGCTTTCCACTCCCCCAATTCTTTTCCGTTCTGCAGGACTTTTCCGGCGATCGTGTGTCCGTGGACGACTCCCTCAAAAACGAATAAGACGGTTTTTTCATTGAGCTGCCTTTCAGCGGTGAACTTGATCTTGTCACCAGAGAGCACCGCGTCCTTCAGGGCGGCCGAAGCCCCGTTGACGGAGATTCTTCCGGAGATCTGCTGGAAAAGCTGTTCGAGGTTCATCTCCCAGTTGGCTTTCGGCTCTCCCATAGTCCATTTCCACGTCCCGCTGGCATTGGCCGGGATGATCCATAGAAAAACGTCGTGGCTGATCTCGTCGACCATCACGTTCGAAGTCTGGTCGGGCTTCCAGTTGTCCATTCCGAAGTTATGGGAGACGACGCGCGTGCCCGGCCGCAATTCCCGGATCAGCCTGGGCCGAAGTTTGATGTTGACGGATGTGAGCAGATAAAGGGAGACAACGCTGGCCTCACGGACATCAGCCTGAAAAAGGTCACCTTGGATGAACTTCACGTGATCCTTCACGCCGGCTTTTGCCGCATTCTCGTGGCTTTCCTCGATCCGGTCGGGATCGATATCGACGCCGATCGCTCTGGCCCCGCATTTCTGCGCGGCAGAAACGACAATCCGGCCGTCCCCACAGCCGAGGTCAATGAGAAGATCGGTTTTCTGGACGTTGGCAAGTCTCAGCATCTCATCGACCACCGGATACTTGGTGGGGACATAGGGGACGTCGAGATGCCTTTCCTGAGCCGGAAGGTACGGCGTCAGGCACAACGAAAGAAGAATCAAAACTGGGGCAATTTTTTTGATCATATTTTTCTCCATTTCACCCCCTCAATATAGGACTGGAGAGTCGTTCCTGTCAATAGGCGGAAGGTCCTGGTGAGCATCTCCGTTTGTGCGATTATCTATCGGTGCCGGAATCGCCCCCCGGCCCCCTGGGGAACCAGTCCCGTCGGTTCCCC
>JAPKZH010000129.1 GCA_026393905.1 Candidatus Aminicenantota bacterium | reverse complement strand
AAACCCACGAATAGACGCACCAACTCATCAAAGCATGACCGTATCGGTATGGTCCTCCTCGAGATCTGGCCTCCGAGCTGAAGACGTGACCGCACCTTCGGCACTTGTATCGATAGGACTGAATCCTGGTAATCCACCTCTTGATACCGGATTTCGAGAATTTCAGATCGAAAAACCGGCGACCCATTTGCTTGATTTTTTCGATACTGCACTTTCGACATGCTGGACATCGCTTGCATTCGATGTCGATAATTCTGTTGGAGCAAGTCGTCGTTCGTTTCAGCATTCGACGCTGCTTGTTGATGATCTTGAATTGACGGTGTGTTCGTAGAAACACTTTCTCGCGCTGATAATCGAAGTAGGCACATTTGTTGACGTGCTTGAAATCCTCCAATGCATATTCCTTCGGCCCAAACAACTCCCAACGTGGTCGTTCCTTGGTCATCTCGTCAGTGCGTATGGTCTTGGGAAGAGTCCGATCAACTGCGGGGGACGTGTCATCCATGAAGGTTAATCGCTTGATGAATTCGCAGACATGCTTCAGAGTCCGGCAGTCGTCTTGGTTGTATGTTCGCTCGCATCCAAGAAAGCGTCCGATGTTTTTGAGGCCATTCGAGTATGTCGGGAAATAGATATGCGGATGGATCACCGACAGGACGTTCGTCGCTCGTTCCAGAATTGCATCAATTTTCGGATGAAGGCATTCTGGGAGTCTCGCCTTTATCCGCCTCAAGGCAACCGTTTCGTAGTCTCCGTAATGCAGGATTCGAAAATTATCCAATTGGCAAATTGTTTCGGCAAATTGGGTGAAAATGGCCGGTTCGTCTGACTCTTGGTCCGCCCAAAACGTGTGGAAGGTTTCTTGACCATCCGAGACAACCAAAGCACCGATGAGGTAGTAGAACTCACTGTCAGGCAGTCCCTCGATGTCGAGATAGACGCTGGACCTTGAATTTGGAAGTTGCGGATTTCCGTGAATGTAAACTGTATTCTCACGAATCGAGAGGGCCTGGAGCGCGAGGTAGTGCGGCTTGGCGGGATTCTTGGCCTTCTTCGGCGTTCTTCTCGGCCTGAAGGTGTAAGAAAGCTGGTTGACCGTGAAGATGCCCTTGCTGCGATGCCTATTGCGTTCTTTCTCCGTCATACCAGACAGCAGGCTCAAATCGTCTGCCTCAATCGCCTTCTGCCTGCACCGGGCCTGAAACTCGCACTCCGCACAATGCCGGTTCAGAGCGAGGTCGGGTGCTGAAAGACTGGACAGCAACGTGGCCACCTTAGCGGTCAGTTTCCGCACCTCGCTCGCCAGCGGCGAGGTCTTCACATTCAGCGTGGCTTGGTCGTCCCCGTGGATGATCTTGCCGAGGCTGACCTCGCGGCCCTTCATTTCCGACAAGGCGAACACATCGAACGTCAGCAGAAGCTTATCGCGGCGGGTGAGTTTGTTGGTAAAGATGAAGCGAATCGGGATGAACTGTGCGGGTTGGCCTTGCCCTTCTGAGGGCACTCTTTCCACGGCGTGAATGCTGGATTCCAGATTCTTTGCACGAGCTACGAGGTTCACGGCCAGCCGCCATTTGGTCGTCTTCAAGTTTTTCGTGCTGGCTGGGTCGACGACGAATTCACCGGGTGCCGCCCCTTCCATCAATCGTTTGATCCCCTCGCTGCGGTAAGACTCGTTTTGAGTCCGAATCCAGTCGGCGTAAGCGTTTTCAGTCCCCGGTTCATCGAGTGACCTGAGGTAGCATTTGGTGGGGCACTTGAGGAAGGCTTCAAAGAGATGGGCGTTAATCGTTATGCTCATGACACTACTCCTTCCCGCCACCAAGGCACTCGATATCGGAGTTCCTGGTAGGCATCTTAGATTTGTGGTAGGGTTACCTGCCGCAGCAGTGTTGCTTTACCTTGGCAGACCTCAAAGACTGCCTCATATGCATGAACTCCACGCGGAAGGAAGGCTGGGCATTAGCCTCTGCAATGTTTCCTTGTGCGCCGCCTTTTTCAATCTGAAAGTTGTGGCCGACGCTTCGCTTGACTATTCAGACATGGCAAGCATGATTCGTAGCATCATCGGCAGGTGAAAAACGCCCGGACATAAATGCTGGACCCTATTCTACTGGAACCAATCGCACGCCGATAGACCGCACCGATGGTTTTGCACGGCCTAACTCTCACCGACCCGATTCGACAGTTCGACGATTACTGCTATACCATGTGCACAACCATTTCCGGCATCAACTGCTTTATTTGGGCTGCGATGGGACTTAAGACCAAATACCGGGATATCAGCCTTCACGCTGTTCCCAAAGTGGATTACGACAACCAGTGGCACATTTATGACAACATCATGTCCGCCCTCTACACACGCTACGACGGCAAGACCATTGCGGACGTGGCAGACATCTGGAAGGCGGGCGTGTGTGAAGCTCCCGGCAGAATAACTGAGCTGGGGTGGGTTGAATATACGAAAAATGTAAAGAAAGAGTTAAAAAAGAGTTCGTTGCTTCCACCTAGGGGGTGGGAAAATTAACATCCTTTAAATAACATTCATTTCCTTTTGAAAGATGGGGGTGTAATCAATTGCGCTAATGCTGGCGGTCACCTTCTCACTTCCCACAACATTTTTTATACTTCTTTCCACTTCCACAGGGGCAGGGATCATTTCTTCCAACTTTTTGTCCATATTCCTTTGTCCGGTCAAGTTCTGGTCTCATAACCTTTACAAACCTCGG
>JAPKZH010000634.1 GCA_026393905.1 Candidatus Aminicenantota bacterium | reverse complement strand
GGTCTTTGCAAGATGCGCTGTTATCACGTCCCTTGCGGCCGGGCAAAAACCCGGGCCCACGGTTTTCATCTCGGTCGACATGGAAGGAATTTGGGGCGTTGTCCACGGCGACCAGACTTCACCCGCCTCTCCTGAGTACGGGCCGGCAAGACGCTGGATGGTCGATGACGTCAACGCCGTCATCGCCGGGTTGTTCGAAGCCGGAGCCTCCGAAGTTGTTGTCAATGATTCTCACGGCAGCATGAGGAACATCATCGCGGACGGCCTCGACCAGAGGGCTTCTCTGGTTTCGGGATCGCCCAAGCCACTTCTTATGATGCAGGGCATCGACGGTACGTTTGACGCCTGCATTTTCGTCGGCTACCATGCCAAAGCGGGCACGGCCTCCGCCATCCTCGACCACACGATTTCGGGAAGCGCCATACGCTCGATCAAAATCAACGGCCAGGAGCTGCCCGAGCTCGGCATCAACGGAGCGATCGCCGGATACTTCAAGGTGCCCGTGATCATGCTCAGCGGTGACATAGAAACCTGCGTTCAAGCAAGATCCATTCTGGGGAACGAGATCGTCACGGTGGCCGTCAAAGAGGGCGCCGGACGCTATGCCGCGAAGCTTCTGCCCCAGGAAGAGGCAAGGAAGCGCCTGAGAGAGGGAGCCAAGGAAGCGCTCTTGAAAAAAGCCAAGATCATGCTCTTCAAACTGAATCCGCCCTACCAATTCGAGCTAGATTTTAACAACAGCGGTCAGGCGGAATTACCTTCTATGATCCCAGGGGTAAAGCGAACGGGCGCCCGCGGCGTTACGTTTTCCTCGAGCGATTATATGGACGGCGTCAAGCTGATGAGGGCGCTCATCGCTCTCGCCTCCGCCCAATAATATTGCCTAGGGAAAAAATAGTTTGCAGACTCGGTTTTAATTAAGATATTTCCCAAGTGTAGGCCTAAGCCCATCATAGGAGCCCGGCATGTTCGAAGAAAAAAGTTTTCAGGGATTTTCGAAAAAAACGGTCCGGTTTTTTGAACAACTCGCCGATAACAATAATAAGATTTGGTTCGAGAACCACCGGAGCGATTTTGAGGCCGATGTCATGGAACCGGCCAAGGCGTTTATCGAGGCCCTGGGCGTCCGCTTGAAATTGATCGCGCCGAACATCCTGGCCATCCCCAAGGTGAACAAATCGATTTTCCGGATCAACCGGGACACCCGATTCAGCCTGGATCCTTCGCCCTACAAGACGAACCTGGGCATCTATTTCTGGGAAGGAACGCGGCCGAGGATGGAAAGCACGGGATTCTATTTTCATCTGGAGCCCCCCACATTGATGCTGGCAGCGGGATTCTATATGTTTACAGACCGGCAGCTCGAGCGCTTCAGAAAGGCCGTTGTCGATCCCAAGCGAGGCAAGCAGCTGACTGCCATCCTGAAGTCGATCTCCAATTTAAAAGGATTCGAGCTGGGCGGAAAGCATTACAAGCGTATTCCGGCCGGCTATGATCCCCGGCATCCCAATGCCGAGTTCCTTTTATATAAAGGGTTCTATGTCGGCATGGAAACAGCCATTCCCAAAGAGTTCTATTCAAGCCGTCTCGTCGATTACTGTTTCGAGAAGTATCAACCGTTTGGGCCTCTTTACAAATGGCTCGTGGCCGTCACAGCCTGAACCTCAGCCTGCACCTTCTGATCCTTGACTCCAAGCTCCATTCGTATATATAGTAATTTAAGTCTTGACAATAACGAATGCTATCCATGGAGGGAAGAGGTTCATGAAATCTAACAAAGAAAATCCTGAAAAGCGGGTAAGCACGCTGACCAGGCGGGAATTTTTGGGCGGCACGGCCACGGCCGCCGCGGGCATGATGATTGTGCCCCGGCATGTGCTCGGCGGCCGCGGTTTCCAGGCGCCCAGCGATACGCTGAACATCGGCTGCGTCGGCGTCGGCGGAAAAGGATCTTCAGATATCTGGGGCGTCAGCACGGAAAACATCATCGCCTTGTGCGATCCGGACGACACACAGATGGCCGGCTTCTTGAAGAGCGATCGCAACAAGCCGGAATATCAGCCGAAATACGACAAGGCCGCCAAGTACCGCGATTTCCGGCAGATGCTGGACAAGGAAAAGGATAGCCATGATGGCCATCAAGATGAAGAAGCATGTCTTCGTCCAGAAGCCGCTGACCCATACCATCATGGAAGCCCGGCTCCTGGCCCAGGAAGCCAAGAAGCAGAACATCGTCTCCCAGATGGGGAACCAGGGCCATTCCAAGGAAGGCGCCAGGCTCATCTGCGAATGGATCTGGGACGGCGCCATCGGCAATGTCACGGAAGTCCATGTCTGGACGAACCGGCCGATCTGGCCGCAGGGAATCGACGCCCCGAAGGAAATTCCCTCGGCGCCGCCGACTCTGGATTGGGACGCCTGGCTCGGCCCGGCGCCTTGGCGGCCCTATCATCCGGCCTACATGCCGTTCGTCTGGCGCGGCTGGTGGGATTACGGCACCGGCGCGGTCGGCGACATGGGCGCCCACCTCGTCGATCAGCCGTTCTGGGCGCTCAAGCTTGGCCAGCCGACGACCGTCCAGGCCAGTTCGACAAAATTTACCAAGGATTCGTATCCTCTGGCCGAAGTGATCACCTACCAGTTCCCCGCCCGCGGAAAAATGGTGTCCGTGAAGATGGTCTGGTATGACGGCGGCATCATGCCTCCGAGGCCGGCAGTAATCGAAGACGGCCGGTTAATGGGCGATGACGGCGGCGGCTGCCTATTCGTCGGGGACAAGGGTATGCTGATGTGCAGCACGTACGGCGAGAATCCTCGTCTGCTTCCCGAGAAACTGATGCAGGATTACAAGCGCCCAGAAAAGACCATCCCCCGGTCGCCCGGAATCGCCGAGGAATGGATCGCTGCCATCAAGGCGGGCAAAAAATCCACGACTGATTTTTCCTATTCCGGCCCTCTCACGGAAGTGATGCTGCTCGGAAATGTCGCTCTGCGGATGAAGGACTCAAAAACCGTGCTGGAGTGGGACGGAGAGAAAATGCAGGTGACAAACCTCCCCGAAGCCAATAAGTATATCCACAAGGAGTACAGGCAGGGCTGGTCGCTTTAGCCTGCGGAGGAGGGGAGCATGAAAAAGATGTTGACGTATGTTTTATTTTCTATCGCCGGTTTGGGCCTGATGGCACTTGCGGCCATCCCTGGCAAGCCCGGCGGCCAGGGACAGTCCCAGCCTTCGACACAGTGGGATATCCACGATTTGAATAGACCGCTGCCGCCGGTGGTCGATCCGGGCCCGGCCGGTCCTCCTGTTCCTCCTCCCTCAGACGCCGTCGTTCTTTTTGACGGCAAGGACCTTTCCCAGTGGACGGACGGCAAAGGCGAGCCGGCCAAATGGAAGGTCGAAAGCGGCTACATGGAAGTTGTGGCAAAAACAGGCTCGATCCAGACAAGGAAAGGCTTCGGCGATTGCCAGCTTCACATCGAATGGGCGGTGCCTTTGGCTGCGGAGGGAGAAAGCCAGGAGCGGGGAAACAGCGGTGTCTTCCTGATGAACACTTATGAAGTCCAGGTGCTTGACAGCTATGAAAACACGACCTATGCCGACGGGATGACGGCCGCCGTTTATGGCCAGTATCCGCCTTTGGTTAATGCCTGCCGGAAGCCGGGCGAATGGCAGACCTATGACATCATTTTCTACAGGCCCCTTTTCGATACCGATGGCAAAGTCACGCGTCCCGCTCGCATGACCGTCTTCCACAACGGTATCCTGGTCCATGACAATGTCACGTTGTCTGGACCCACGGCCCACAAGGCGCGGCCGCCCTACAAAGTCCACGAGGACAAGCTGCCGCTGTCTCTCCAGGACCACGGCAACCCGGTTCGCTACCGGAACATCTGGATCAGGGAGCTGTAGGGAGCGGCGCCACCCGCACCGTGGCTCTTGATTTAAGGAGAATTGAATGAGTAAAAAAAGTGCAGCAAGCGTCTTAGCCATTGCTGGCTTATTATTAATCTCTTCTTTCTCAGCGGCGGGCCAGGCGCCAGCGAAAAAGAAGAAGGCGCTCATTGTCTGGGGAGGCTGGGAAGGCCATGAGCCAAAGCAGTGCGTGGACATCTTC
>JAPKZH010000284.1 GCA_026393905.1 Candidatus Aminicenantota bacterium | reverse complement strand
ATCCTGGACGATGAGCAGGAAAAGTTCAAGGACCTCAAGGAAGACGACAGGAAATATTACGACCAGGACAGGCTGTTCAACCCGTTTTCCGATTCACGAGTCCTGAACGGGAGCCTGGACATCGAGATCCAGAGGGTGATGATCGGGATCGACATCGAGGTCGGCGAAATCCTGCTCGCCCATCTCCTGAACAAAGAGAAAGGGCCGAAGGTGGACCTGGTCTTCTCTCACCACCCGATGGGAGCGGCCCTGGCCCAGATGTATGATGTCATGAAGCTCCAAGCCAAGCTTCTGGCCAAGGTCGGGGTCACGATCAGCGTCGCCGAGCAGCTCATGGAGAAGCGGATCGGCGAGATCGAGCGGCGCCTCATGCCCATCAATCACGCCCGGGAGATCGACGCGGCCAGGATTTTGGGGCTGCCCCTGATGTGCATCCATACCCCGGCGGATAACTGCGTGACGAACTACCTCACCAAACTATTCGAGAAACAAAAGCCCGACAAACTCAAGGACCTGGTGAAGCTCCTGAAGGCGGTCCCCGAATACGAAAAATCGGCCAGGCTCCAGGTGCCGGCCAAAATCGTCAGCGGTTCGGAGGGAAGCTCCTGCGGGAAGATTTTCGTGGACATGACGGGCGGGACCGAGGGCTCCAAGGATATCTTTGACAAGATCGCGGCCGGCGGGGTCAGCACGCTGGTCTGCATGCACCTGACCGAAGAGCATCTGGCCAACGCCAAGAAGGCCAGTCTGAACGCGGTCATCGCCGGCCATATCGCCAGCGACGTTTTGGGGCTGAACCTCCTTTTGGATCAGGTCGAAAAGAAAGAAAAGCTCGATTTCGTCTGCGTCAGCGGCTTCGAGCGGATCCGGCGATAGGCGTCTTTATTTTGTCATTGCCAGGCATTTTGTGCCGTGGCAATCTCCGCTTCTCTTCCGGCGGATATCATCTAATACAAACGTAATAAATAAAGTGACAATGTATGGGAGGTGCTTAGGCCGCCCTCAAGCCCCCGTAGCGGAGGGGGGCCCCGGACACTCTTGGAGGAGGACCCTTTCATAGGGTCCCCCTCCAACGGGCGGCGGGAATACCCGCCCGCCCTGCCACCCCTCCAAGGAGCATCCTCCCATGAATTCATCGCCAAATGCTCCTTGGAAGGAAGGCAGGGAGCGAAGCGACCGTTGGAAGGAAAACCCTACAAAAGGGTTTCCTTCCAAGAGTGTCCGACGGGACTGGTTCCCGGGGCCCGGGGGCTACGGGCGGCCTAAGCGCCGCCCGAACGGAGATGTCATTTTAATTATTGCGTTGATATTAGTATCCGAAGGTGAAGCCCAGTCCTCCCATCAACCGCAACCCGCCCAGGTCTACTTCGTCGTCAATCGGCTTGACCTTGAGCGGCACGTATTTAACCTCCGCCGATATATAGACGTTTTTCATCGGATAGATCTTGATCCCGCCCGCCACAAAAAACGTCGATTTCGTGGCGTCCACAGTCTGGGCCGCCTCGCTCTCCACCGTCTGCGTGTAGGAAAATGATCCGAACCCGACAAAGACATACGGCGTCACCATCGACACCGACAACTGATACCCGACAAAGGCCTGGACCCCGGTGACTTTGAGCGTCGTGGCCTCCTCGTAGAGCCCGATTGTCCCGCTCCGGGAGTACCCAAACTCGTAGCCCGCGCCGATGGTGAATCCCTTAAAGACATTGATCGCGGCATAAGGAAAATAGCACTGGCCGTTGCCGTAGACGTCCTTGATCGCGGAATCGCTGACCGTCCTCAGTCCGGCCTGAAATCCGAAGCTGAAATCTATGGCATAGACGGCCACTGGCAGAAGAAGAAAACAGATGATGAACGGATAGCTCTTTTTCATGGCTCTTTCTCCTTAGTTTCCGATTTCCGTAGGTAAGCTTTCCAGGCCCCGGTTGTTGATCGAGGTGATTCTGTATGTGTAATAGACGTTCTTTTTCAGCCCCCTGTCGGTGTATTGAAAAACCGATGCGTCAACCTCGGTCAACTGCTGGTAGGTGCTGTCCGCGGCGTCCTTGGCCTTCCGGAAGATCCGATATTTACTGATTGAGCTTTTATTCTTGGAATTCGCCTGCCAGGTCAGGCTGTTGATGTACTCCTTGTAAAAGATGTAGTTGTTGGTCTTTCTTTCCAAGCCCGCGTTGGTCGGCGCAAACACGATCTCGTTAAATAGCGCGACTCCTTTGGCATCGGATTGGGTGGCGTCGATGGCGGTTGCCTGATAATTGCTGAGGTTGATGAGAGAGACGCGACTGCGAGAATCTACGTTCGACGAGGGATTTCCGGCGATGGCATAATTCCCGGCCGGAGACACGGCCAGTGCGTCGATTCCAAAATATTCATAGTAAGTATAGGCGTGAAGATTGGTGACCCGTTCTCCGCCCATCGTGACATTCCCGGGTCCGTTGACTTGGAGCCAGGAAAATGTCGTCAACGAGCCCGAGGTATTAGAACAAACGACGTAGGCTTTCTTTCCATCGGGGGAAAAGGCGATGGATTGGGGTCTTTCATGGAATCCCGTGACTTTCGGCGTCGATCCGGCAACCACATTTCCGGGCCCGATGATCTGGTAAACGCCGACAAGACTGCCTTCAGAATTTGCAATGAGCACGGTGGAGCCGTCGGGAGAAATCGATATATTTATCGGATAGCCGTCCGAAGGAAAATTGCTTTCGGAGACAAGGCCTGTCAGCGAGGCGTTGACCCGCCCAAAGACGATGCGCTTAGTGTAATAATCGCACATGATGACTGTGCTGTTGTCATTTCCGATAGCCACGGCTTGGGCATATAAGTTCGAACTCGTCATTGTGTAAAGGCTATAATTAGAAAAACTGGAAAGGTTAATAAAGGCCAGTTCGCGATTGGAACTTCCATCCGAGATCACGGCGAACTGCCCGTTGGGGGAAATCGCGATATCTTCAGGATAGAAAGAGCCGAGGCTTAAGCTTCCGGCAATCACAGGATTTGTTGGGTCTGAGATATCGATTCGATAGACCTTATGTCCTTGGAAATTGCTGATCAAGGCATAGTTGCTGTCCGGAGTGATCGCAACGTCCAAGATCTCCTCGCCCGAGGTTCCCAGAGAGCCGGTGAGGAAAGGGCCATAGACCTTGGGCGGCGATTGGCCGAGGTCGATGGTCTGGATATTCCTCGAACTCACATTCACCACGATGCCCCAGGGGCCGGCGAAGGCCAGCGAGCCCAAGAAAGCCATGAAGAGAAAGAAACCAAGTAGCTTTTTCATTGTTCCTCCTTTTTTATGAAAGCCCTCCAGAAAAAAATTTAATGCCAATATATTCGCACCCCCTTTCTTAGGTATGTATAGGCGTTTCATAATGCTCTGCCTTAAGCAAATAACGAGCCGGCGAGAGTCCGGGTTGTTGAATTGTTCTGCTCGCACTGAATTATACTACTTGGAGTTTTGTTTTTGTCAATAGCGGGTAACCTACTGCCAAATCCCTCTTTTTACTCGTCTGTCCGAAATAGCGCCCGCCTGGCTGGATTCGACGTTCAATACCGGCCGTATTTTTTATGAAGCTCCAGAGCGTATTGATAAGTCTCGAGATTCACCGATTTTGGGATGGAGTGGTCGGAGAAGAAGACATAGGGAATCCGCTTTTTTTGAATCGCCGCCAGCTTGGGTACGATCTCTGCCTCGAGCGTCTTCGGGTCGTTGGATTCGAAGGCCCGGATATCCAAATTCCCCATGAAAGCGATTTTGTTTCCTGTCGCCTCGGCCATCTCCACCACATGTTGCCCGGCCTTCGCCTCCAAAGCTTGGAGTCCGTCCACTCCGGCCTCGACAATATGCGGCAGAAGCGGGCGGATCTTTCCGCAGGAATGCATGATGAAAGGGAGATCGTAGCTGTGGATGAAATCGGCGACTCGCCTGTGATAAGGGAAAATGAATTCTTGATAGAGGGCGGGCGAGACAAAAGGCGCCTTTGTGTATCCCATGTCTTCATAGAGCCAGATTCCGTCCGGCTTTCCCACTTCGCGAATCATATATTCTAGGTTGAGAATGATATTATTGGTCACGACGTCGCAGAAATCATGGATCCAGCGGGGGCTCAAGTACATGGCTTCGAGCAGGATCAAATCGCCCATGGCCTTGCGCATGATCTCGAAGATGATGAGCTGGTAATAGACACAGAACCTGTCGGAGACCATGCCGGCGCGGTAATTTTCTTTGAGCTTTTCCAAGTCTGGGAACCGCCTGAGATCCAGCCCGAGCAGGTTCTCGCGATATTTTTTCTTCCAGACGTCCTCATGGACCAGGTCGAAAGACAGATGTTCGGGAACGCCGGGCCTGTTCTTCCATTCGCGAAACTTGGCGCCCCAGCCGTTGACCTTGATGACGGTCTGCTCGTCTTCGTCGACCACTTGCTCGTCCACAGGAATCGACGTCGTCCGGAACAGCGATCCCTGGATCTCGCGGACATCGAGGTTGAAATAATCCAGGATGTTGACGGCCGGCGGCAGACCCTGCTTCTCCCATTCGCGTTGCGTATCCTGCCAGAAGGACTCGTGGAGGCCCATGCGCTCCGGGCAGCGTTTGTCCTTGACGATGGCAGTCAGGACCTCACGGCTTGTCATGGACGGGAGGGGCGTCAGGAACAGTGCTTATTCAAGAATTCCAGCGCGCCCTGAGGGTCGGGGGAGTAACAATCGGCGCCGATCCGGTCGGCAAAGGACTGGGTGACGGGAGCTCCGCCGATGACGACCTTCACGCCGGGATGCGTCGTCTTGATCATGCGGGTGATAGGCTCCATGTTGACCATGGTCGTAGTCAGAAGGGCGCTGAGGCCGATGGCCTGCGGCTGATGCTCGGCGACGGCCTCCAGGAATTTTTGGGCGGTGACATTGACGCCGATGTCGATGACGTTCCAACCGCCCCCTTCGAAGAACAAGGACACGACATGCTTGCCGATGTCGTGGAGGTCGCCCTGGACCGTGCCGATGACGACCTTCCCCTTGTGCTTCACAGCGCCTGAATGAAAATAGGGCTTGAGGTGCATCATCCCCATGCTGAGGGCCCTGGCCGAGACGAGGACATCCGGCAGAAAAACGTCCCCTGCCTGAAAAAGCTCTCCGACTTTGTTCATCCCCGCGATCAGTCCTTGGGATAGGATTTCCTGGGGGGCGATGCCGGATTCCAGGGCTCGCTGGGTCAGCTCATAGACGCCGTCCTGACCCGCCAGCTCGGCCGGATGAGGAAATTCCCGGGCGATCTTGCCTTTTTCAACGCAAAGCGCGATTTGTTTAAGAATATCTTCCATGAATTGATCCAATATTAATTCTATCAAAATCTGCACGTTTGATCAATTTTTAATAGCCGATGAAGATAGAGATGGGTGGCGCGGATGCTGCCCCGCTGCGCCCGAAGCGCCTGAGTGGTGGGTGGGAGGGTCTTGCGCGAGGGCGTTAGGGGCACATCCGTGACAGGACCCATCTCGGCTTTCTCATAAATTGACTTCGGCCGGGGATTCGTCTAAAATTTGACCCACCCTCGGCGGCGTAGCTCAGTTGGTCAGAGCATGCGGCTCATATCCGCAGTGTCGGGGGTTCAAATCCCTCCGCCGCCATTTCTTCACACAGTATTCCGTCCCCAAAAATGATAAAATACGGTGTGATGGATGTCTTCCAAGCGTTCAAAAAGGCCGTGGAGCGGAAACGGCTCGTCCGGCCGGGCGACAAGATCCTGGTCGCCTTTTCGGGAGGCCCCGACTCGACCGCCCTTGTCGACCTCCTGCTCGAGCTGCGCCGGGAATGGCCTTTGGAAATCAGTCTGGCCCATTTCAACCACAAGCTGCGTCGGACGGCGGCCCGCGATGAGCGTTTTGTCCGGACGGCGGCCGGACGATGGAAGCTTCGGCTGTTCGTGAAAGGTCAGGACGTCAAGGCCTACGCCCGGCGCAAGCGGCTCAATCTCGAGGAAGCCGGCCGTGAGCTCCGCTATGATTTTCTCAAAATGACGGCGGCCAAAACCGGCGCCAACAAAATTGCGACGGGGCATACGATGAACGACCAGGCCGAAACCGTCCTGATGCGGCTCCTGCGCGGGACCGGCAGGCACGGCCTGGGCGGGATATCCCCCATCGTCGATGGGACGATCATCCGGCCGCTCCTCGGCATCGAGCGGCAGAGCCTCGAAGGGTATCTCCGCAAACGGGGGCTGAGATTCTGCCGCGATGAGACGAACGAGAACCGCCGCTTTCTCCGCAACAAGGTGCGCCTGGGGCTCATTCCTTATCTCCAAAAAAATTACGGCGCGGGAATCGTCCGCAGTCTCACTCGTCTGGCGTCAATCCTTCAAGAAGAGGATGACTTCTTGGATCAGGTCACTCGGGAAAAGTGCCGGCGCCTCGTCATGGGCGAAGGGACGGCCCAGCTCCTGGATAGGCGACATCTCTCCTCTTTTCCCGTGGCCCTCGCCCGGCGTTGCGTGCGGCATTTCCTCCGGGAGTTGAAAGGAGACCTGCGGGGCATTTCTTTTGATGATGTGGATGCCGTGCTCGGCCTGGCCGAGGGCAAAGACCTTCATCTTAAAAAGGGCCTTTTTTTGCACAGGGAAGGCGATTACATTTTTTTGAGAGATAAGACGCGTCCCAGGCGTCCCTATCAATACCTATGGGACGGCCGCGACAACCTGCCCATCGGCGAGATCGGCCTCGAATTCCAAGGGAGGAGGATCCGGAAGACAAAAATCCGCGAATATCTGTTCGACGATGCCACCCGCTGCTATTGCGATGCCAAGAAACTCAAATTTCCCATTTTTATCCGCAGCCGCCGTGACGGCGATCGCTACCGGCCTCTCGGATCTCCCGGCCGGAAAAAGCTCAAGGAAATCTTCCGGGCTAAAGGGGTCTCGGTCCAGGACCGGGACAGGCTTCCCGTTTTTCTTTGCGGAGAGAAAATCGTCTGGGTGCCGGGTCTTCCGGTCGCGGAGGAATTCAAACTGACGTCTCAGACAAAGACCGTCTTCGCCATCACCAGGCTATAGGTAATTTTCTTTCCAGATTTCAAAAACAAGGAGAGCCCAGAGCTCGTGGCTGTAATTTTCTTTGCCGGCGATGTGGGCCTCCATCATCCTCTGGATGGGTCCAAAGTTGAACAGCCCTTCTTCCCGGATGCGCTTTTCGCTGAGAGTGGCCTGCACCAAGTCCTTGAGCTCGGTGCGTAGCCAGTGCTTGATCGGGATGCTGAAACCTTCCTTGCTGCGGTAGATGTTCTCTTTGGGCAGCAGGCGTTCCATGGTCTTCTTAAAAATCCATTTTGTCGTCAGGCCGTGAAGCTTGAGCCTCCCCGGAAGCCTGAAGGCATACTCGATGAGCTTGTGGTCAAGCAAAGGCTCGCGGGCTTCGAGGGAAACGGCCATGCTCATCCGGTCGACCTTGACCATGATGTCGTCGGCCAAGTAGGCCTTGAGGTCCAGATAGAGCTCGCCGTTTGTCCGGTCGAAGCCGCGGAGGCCGGCCAGCAATTCCGAAAACGGAAGGCTATCCTTGATCTTTGGGATCCCACCCAGCTCGGCCTTTAAGGCATCCGAATACAGGTTTTTTTTGGCCCGGTTCGACTGGAACATCATCCAGCGAAGATGCCTCAAGCTGCCCGGATGCTCGAAGCCCTGGCTGAACCGCCGCGTCTTGTTCCAGAATCCCTTTTTCTGCTCAGAAGGCCTGAACTTGCCGACCGCCGGCCGGAGTGCCCGCCCCAAAAGCGGCATCGCCGGAATCCGGGCCAGCTTTTGGGCCTGGTAGTGCTCGTAGCCGCCGAAGATCTCGTCGCCGCCGTCGCCGGAAAGGATGACCTTGACGGAGGACCTGGCCATTTTGGACACGAGATACGTCGGGAAGATCGAGAAATCGCCGAAGGGCTCGTCGAGATGGCGGACGAGCTTTTGGCTGAGCTCGAGGGCCTGAGGCTCGAGGATGAATTCCTCGTGCTCGGTGTCGAATTTTCGGGCGATGCGCCGGGCATAGTCGAGCTCATTATAGGAAGTGTCTTTGAAACCGATGGAGAATGTCTTGAGCGGCGAAGCCCCGAGCTCTCTCATCAGCCCGACGATCGCGGATGAGTCGATCCCGCCGCTCAAGAACGCTCCCAGCGGCACGTCGCTGACCAGCCTCAGCCTGACGGATTCTTTAAGCAGGGCGTAAAGCTCATCCATGACGGCGGGGAGAGACGCCGGAACCGGCCGGGCTTCGGCCTTCTCCTCGTTGTCCTCCGGGTAGATGTCCCAATATTTGACGATCGTGACGGCTCCCTTTTTATAGGCGAGAAAACAACCGGCGGGGAGCTTATGGATATTTTTGAAGATCGAATAGGGGGCGGGGATATACTCGAGCGTCAAGAAGAGGTCGAGGGCCTTCGGCTCAAGCTCCCGCTTGACGCCGGGATGGACGAGGATGGTCTTCAGCTCCGACCCGAAGACGAGCGTCCCATCCTGGAGCAGCGTGTAGTAGAGCGGTTTGACGCCGACCCTATCCCGGACGAGCAGGAGCCACTCCTTTTTTTGGTCCCAGATGGCAAAGGCGAACATGCCCCGGAGTTTCTGGACGAACTCTTCGCCCCATTCCTCGTAGGCGTGGACGATCGTTTCCGTATCGGACCTGGTGTTGAATGCATGGCCGCGACCGATGAGCTCTTCCCTCAGGTCCGGGAAATTATAGACTTCGCCGTTATGGGCGATCCAGATCGTGCCGTCCTCGTTCGAAAGCGGCTGATGTCCGCCCGCCAGGTCGATGATGCTCAGCCGGCGGTTCCCCAGGCCCACGTTTTGGAGGATGAAAATGCCCTCGTCATCCGGGCCCCGGTGGACGATCTCCCGGCACATGGCCGTGAGGATGGCAGGGTCGATGGGCTGGCTGCTGGAAGTCCTGGCGATACCGCAAATTCCGCACATTTACTGCCTTGGAATGACTTCCAGCTCGAAAAAAACCCCGAGGAAGCGCTTTTCCCGGCTGGACTCGATCTCGAAATAAGAGATGGCGCCTTTGGCGGCCTTGATCTTGAGACGATGATAATGGAGATCCTTGATTTTGAACTCGTTCCCGACCGGGAAGCGGAGCATCCCCCATTCTTTGGAGCCGAGCGTGATCCTTTGGACCTGCCCGTCTACCGAGACCGAGATCTCGTTGGCGCGCCGGGGATTGTTCAGCAGACGGACAACGAGCTCCTTGACCGGGAAATAGGTCTTGAGAATGATATCCGCTTTTCTGTCGCCCATCGTCCACCAGCCGTTTTCGTTCGGCTGTTTTTTCCAGAAATTGTCGTTCAAGAAATAGAGGAAGCGATCGTCGAAAAGCGGCGTTCCCCACTGCTGCCGCCTGGCATCCGGGTTCGTGGTCGTGGGGATGTTGTTGATCAGCGTCATTTCCACGGGCAGGAGGGTGAACGGGAACTTTTTGCAGAATATGGACGGGTGGGCCGAGGATTGAAAGGGGTTGATGAGGATTTGGCCGATAAAGATCGAAGCCGCGATCCAGGACAGGATGATTTCTTTATGTTTAATTTTGATCCGGGGCAGGAACAAAAACAGCGGGTAGATATTGAGGAAATAGCGGTTGGCCAGCGAACCGCCTCCGCCGCCGTAGTTGTCGGGCATGAGAACGATATAGATCAATATCTCCCCGGCCAAGGCGACCAAGAGCAGCCACCGGTCCAAAGATTTTTTGCCGAGGAAAAACAGGATGAGAAACAGGAGCGCCGGGAAGAAGTACCAGGCGACGCCGGTGAACCGGCCGAAGAAGTAATAAAATATATTATAAAAAATGAATTTGAACGGATACAGGAAGCGGCCGAAGTAGCCTTCCGATGTCATCGTGTTCGAATTCGGGGCATTGTCGAATGTGACGTCCTCTTTTTCGTACGGAAAGTTGAAATAAAAGCTCTTGCGCTCCCCTCCCTGGAAGTTCCATCCCGAGGATGTGAAAAGGCCATTCGACCCGAAAAAAAGGCCGGCGCTGAGGGCGAACAGGAGAATCATGGCCGCGGTCTTCAAATACTTTTTCTTGAGCAGGGGCCAAAGGACAAGCGGTCCCATGAGCGCTACGTTGGGCGGCTTGGAAAAAACGGCAATGCCGGTAAGTATCGCTGCCAGATAATCCGACGATTCTGATAGCAAAAATGCCTGGAATCTGCCCCTTTTCGCCTCCGGGGCGGCCGGCGGCGCTTCTTTCCTTCTTATCTTATAGAGCCAGAGAAAGAGCACGGCGAAGACGAGGAACAGGTTGAAGAAATCGGGGGAGATCCAGAGAAAATAGATGCCGGCGATCGAGGCGAACAGGAAGGTGAGGACCTGGAGCAGGGAAAGACCGGGGCTGTTGGAAATCGAGAAATAAGAGAATCCCATGAGCAGCAGCAGAAACAGTAGCAGGGAATGAAAAACCAGGGGGCCGTTGGAGCCGAAGACCCTGACAAAGGGGGCGGCGAAAAAGGCATAGGCAAAGGATTTTGCATAGTAGAGCTTGCCGTCCGCTGCCTTCTTGAGGAAAATGCCGTTGGGCCCGGCCCCGAAGTCCTCATAATAGCGGATCAGGTCCTTCTTGGTATACTCCAGGTCATTGTCGTAGGCGATGCTCTGGGCCATGGCGTAATAGACAGCCTGGTCGGCGGATAGAAAGCCGCTATGGACGGCCGGAAGGTTGATGAACAAGGAGAAGCCGAGAAAAAAAAGGGCGATGATCCACAGGGCCGCCTTGGCGGGTTTCTTTTCCTGGTTCATTTGTCCATTCAATACCATAAGCCATGGGCAAATTCAACCTGAGATAAGATGGGTGGCACGGATGTTGCCCCGCAACGCCCGAAGCGCCTGAGTGGTGGGTGAGAAAGAGCAGGAAAGAAGAATTAAGATTTAAAACCTATTAACCCCCCCCTACCCCCCTAGGCAATTAGGGGGGATTAAAAAGGTCGAAGGGCGTTAGGGGCACGTCCGTGACAGGACCCATCATAGCTGTCATTATTGGAATTAAGAGACTTCGGTTAAGAAGTTACCGGCCGGGCATCATCCCCAAATAAGCGGAAATGATCCGATCTCCCCAGACCAGGGCGACCCAGGCCGCGGGTGCCAGGAACGTCCCGTAGGGGAGGGAGTATTGCATGTCTTTCTTTTTGATGAGCATCAGGGCGATACCGACCAGGGCTCCGGTAAAAGAGGCCAGAATCAATGTCAGCAGAGTTTTTTGCCAGCCGAGAAATACGCCTACGAGGAGCATCATCGTCACGTCGCCCATTCCCAGGCCTTCCTTTTTTCGGAGGAGATAATAGGCTCCATAGATGAACAACAAAAAGCCCGCTCCGACCGCAGCTCCGATGACGGCCTTGAAAAAGGCCAGGTCGGGGCGGAAGAATGAATAGGCCAGGCCGAGGATGGTCCCCGGAAACGAAATCCTGTCGGGCAGGAGCTTGTGATAGTAGTCGATAAAGCCCAGCGCGATGAGGGCGCTGGAAAAGAGACAGGCGGCGAAAAAGTGAGCACTGAGAGCGTACTTTCCATACAGGACCAGGAAAACCGCCGGCGTGAGCAATTCCACCAGGAAATAGGAGAAGGGAATTCTCTGCCCGCAATGCCGGCAACGGCCCCGGAGGAGGAGGTAGGAAACGGCGGGGATGTTGTCGTAGAATTTGATCCGCTTTTTGCAGGAAGGGCAGGTCGACGGCGGCTGGAGGAGGCTCAAGCGGAGGGGAACGCGGTAGATCACGACGTTGAGAAAACTCCCCCAGGCCAGCCCAAAAAGCGCGATGATGATTATCTTTTCCAAGGGATGACCGCGGTTTTGACGTCCCCCGTCTTTGGGTCGTAGACGTAGTCTTTGTTATCGTAATCCTTGGGGATGAAGGGGAGCAGTCCGGCCGCGACGATGCCGGAGAGCTTGTCCGGATACCGGCCGTATTTGGCCCTGTATTTTTCGAGGACGGATCTGAGGCCGCGGATGTCCACGGTCGCTTTGATGTTGTAAAGATGGTTGGAGGCGATTTTCTTGACCCGCTCTTCCTTGGCTGTTTCATAGACTTCGAGCCAAGTCTCCCAGGCGGTTTTGATGTCCATGACCTTGAAAGCGGCGTTGGCGTAGAGTCTCTTGACGATGTCCGGCGCCCCCGGAATGTCCATGGCTTTTTTGTAATACTCCCTGGCCAGGGGGAAGTCCTTTTTATAGAGTTGGGCGTAATGGCCGGCCTCGAGAGGAAAGATCCATAGATCCGGGTTTTTGGCGAATCCCATGTCCAGCAGTTTTATAGAAAGCGCGACGTCCTTGGTATCGTAAAGGGCGATCAGGGCCCCGACCTCGTACGGGTCGATGTAGCGGGGATCAAGCTCGGAAATGATGGAGAAGATGTGGACGAAATGATCGAACTTATCGGGAATGGCGGTATTGCCGAAATACTGGATGGCCCAGATATAGACGATGTCGGCCATGAGCGAGGAAAAACCGAACGTGGCCATCTTTAAATAATCGCCCGACGGAATGTAGATGATGCTCGAGCCGGGGATTTTTTGGCGGGAGACCTTGTCGATCTCGAGCTTCAGGCCCATGAACAGAAGGCAGGACAGGCACAGGATCAGGATAAGAGAAAGATTTTTTCTCATCGCTTAAATAAAATCTCTCCGGCGGAAGACGAGAATGGCCAAGCTTAGGATGAAAACCGTGTAGAGGAAGCCATAGGCCGCAGAATACAGCAGGACCTGGGGGGGAATGGTCAGGCCATGGACGACTTCGGTCTTGAAGTTGAAGTTTTCGAGGTCGGGCAGGATGGTGTAGACGATCTGAGCCAGGACCTTGAAGATGCCGGCGGGGATCTTCTTGATCAGCGTCTCCAGGCTCCAGGAAAAATGGCCGATGAGATAGAAACAGAGGGAGAACAACGAGCTCAGGATGGGCGTGGAGAAACTGGAGAAGAGGATGGCCACAGCGGTGATGAGGATGAGCTCGATGAAAATATAGAGAATGGCCAGGAGCATTTTCCACTCGACGGAGAAGGTGTGGAAGAAAACAAGGGCCAGGAAGATGACGCTCATCAGGGCAAGCATGACCAACAGCGTCAGGACCAGGCCGAAGAACTTGCCGAGGAGGAACTCGTGGCGCCGCATGGGCTTGGAGATGAGGGTGAAGATCGTCCGCTTTTCGATTTCTTTGTAGACCAGTCCCGTCCCGATGAGGATGGCCATCAGGGCGCCGAAAAAGGAGATGGAGGCCAATCCGACATCCTTGATGATCTTGGCCCCGTCGCCGACGGTGAGAAGGGCCAGGATGCGGGAAACGAGGATGGACAAGGCGGCGAAAAACAGGAGCAGGTAGAGGATGCGGTCGCGGACGGCTTCCTTGAAGGTGTTGAGGGCGATGACCTTGATCGTCATTGGGATTTCACCACCTCCACAAACAGGTCTTCCAGGGTCTGGGTCCGGGGGATGAGGGAATGGATTTTCGCATTCCTGTTTTTCACGAGGTCCAGGATCTCCTGGATTTTTTCTTCGTGGAAGACTTTGATCAGCGTCCGGCCGCCGTGGGCAGAAAGGCTCTCCCCGAGCCCGGCCAGGTCTTTGGCGGCGAGCCCGGACAGGGTGATCTCGGTGAACAGGATTTTTTCCGAAATCAGGTCGGTGAGCGGTCCCTGGCTGAGGATTTTCCCGTCGACTATGATGGCCACCCGGTCGCAGATCATTTCGATGTCCTGGAGGATGTGAGAGCAGAGGAAAACCGTCTTGCCTTCGGCCTTGAGCCGGATGATGATATCGCGGATCTCCTTCCGGCCGAGCGGGTCTAAGCCGCCCAACGGCTCGTCGAGGAGGACGAGCGAGGGCTCGTTGACGAGGGCTTGGGCCAGCCCGATCCTCTGGAGCATGCCGCGAGAGAACTTGCGGAGCTGGAGGTCGCGGGCCCTGTCCATACCGACGAGATTGAGGAGGGAGGCGACCCTCTCCTTACGCTCATCTTTTTTCACACGGAAGAGCTGGGCATAGAAATCGAGGAATTCCCGGGCCGTGAGATAGTCGTAGAAATACGGATTTTCGGGCAGGAAGCCGAGGCGTTCCTTGGCCCTCGGCTCAAGGTGCGGCTGGCCGAAGATCTCGATCTTGCCCCGGTCCGGAAAGATGAGTCCCAGGATGCACTTCAGGGTGGTCGTCTTGCCGGCGCCGTTGGGGCCCAGATAGCCGAAGATCTCGCTCTCGGCGACGGCGAAGGAAACGCCCTTGAGGATCTCTTTTTTCTTGGGGATGAAGCCGACCTTGAAGAACTTATGGACGTTTTCGATGGCCAGGACCGTCTTCATTTTTTTTATATTATATGCACTTAGAATAGAGTTGGCAAATTTTTCTTAGCCAGAGGCGAACGTGTTTCTTTTTAGGCCCTTTATTTTAGATTTTCTTCGAACAGCTTGAAGATCCGCTTGTATTCGTCCGCCCACGACGTGGCGTTGGAGAACGAATGATTTTCGACCGGGTAGACGGCCACGTCCCAGTTCTCTTTTCCCAACTCGATCAGGCGCTGGGCGAGCCGGACGGTATCCTGAAAATGGACGTTGGTGTCGACCATGCCGTGGCAAATGAGCAGGGCGCCTTTGAGGCCTTCGGCGAGATAGATCGGTGAGCTCCGCTTATAGGCTTCGGTGTCTTTTTGTGGAAGGTTGAGAATGTCCACAGTGTAGCCGGCATGATAGTGGGCCCAGTCCGTGACCGGCCTCAAAGCCGCGCCTGCTTTGAACACGCCCGGCGTTTTGAACATCGCCATCAGCGTCAGGAATCCGCCGTAGCTTCCGCCGTACGTGCCGATCCGGTTAGGGTCGATGCCGTAATTTTTCACGAGGCATTGGGCCGCGTCGACGACGTCCTCCAGGTCCTTGCCGCCCATGTTGCGGAAGATCCCGGTCCGGCAGTCCCGGCCGTAGCCGGAGCTTCCCCGGTAATCGACATCGAAGACATGATAGCCCTTTTCCAGCAGGAAATTGTGGAACATGTATTCCCGAAAATACGTGCTCCAGCCCTTGTGGGCATTCTGGAGGTAGCCCGCGCCGTGGATGAAAATGACGGCCGGCTTGGCCGGATGCGGGCTTTTGGGCTTGTAGATCCGGGCGTAAACATCGACGCCGTCCCTGGCTTTGAAGTTGATCACCTCGGGCCCGGCCCAGGCGTAGGAGCGGAATTCGTCGGTCGTCGAAAGCGTGATCTGCTTGGCCGTCGCCCCCGGCTGGTTGGGCTGGATGAAGAGCTCCGGGGGCTTGTTGGCGGCGGAATACATAATGGCCAGCATCGATTCGTCGGGGGAGAGGAAGGCCTGGTTCTGTCCGACGAGGCTGGTGATCTTTGTCCGCGCCCCTCCGTCGGCGGGCATGGAATAAAAATGAGGCTCGCCGGGATGCGTTTCGCTCGACGTTAAATAGATGGTCTTCCCGTCGCGGGAGAGCTGGGCTGCCCTGACTTCGTAATTCCCTTTTGTCAGCTGGGTTTTTTCTTTGCCGTCGACCGAGACTTTGTAGATGTGGGCAAAGCCGTCCTTTTCGGAAATAAATGAAATGTGGAGGCTGTCCGGCCACCAGAAAATGTTCGTCAGACCGAGGTCCCCGATCCAGGCGTCATCATGGACCTGATCGACGAGAGACGTCTTCCCGGTTCCCGGGTCCAGGCGGAAAAGCCAGGCGTCTTTACGGTCATCCGAGCGGGCCGTCAATAGGACCTGCTTGCCGTCCGGCGACCAGAGTGCTCCGCCGGGATTGATTTTCCGATCGCCCTGGTCGCAATCCACCCATTTGACTTCACCGGTCGCAGCATCCATGATACCGGCCTTCATGCTTCCCGAGGGATAGCCGGCCTTGGCATGAGATTCGATGGTTTCCGAGAATCCCGACCGAGTCACGTAGTTCGGGACGACGGTCGATTTCTCATCGGGGCTGGGCTCTGCCAGAATGAAGGTCACGAATTTCTCGTCGGGGGAAAGCTCGAGATTGGAGATGTTTTGATTCTCTTTGAGAACAAAAGGCTTGCGTCGGGACGCCGGAGCCTGGGCCTGGAAGCCGCCCCTCCCTCCGAGCATCCCTTCTCGTCCTCCTGTCCGGTCGAGGCCTTGCTTGAACTGCTGGAAGAGCTCGGCCTGCTGGTCGCTGTACCACTTGGCCAGCTCGTCGGGCTTGCCGCGGTCCGGCGGGGGCGTTCTTCGGGAGAACGAGGTCATCTGGCGCAGGCCGCGGTCCTCGAGCGAAAAGACAAAAAGGTTGTCTTCGCTCGTGAAATAGATCTTTTTCTGGTCGAAGCTGAAATTGGCGTTGGATTTGCGGGCGTCTGTCGAGATGAGAACCGTCGTCTTTCCCGCCGCGATATCCAGGAGGCTGATGTCTCCGCCCTGCGTCTGGAGCGCCCGCTTTCTGTCCTTGTCGAACCGGTTATCGCCGCCGAAGCCCCCGAAGCCGAACATGCGGAATGCACCGCCCGAGACCGGAGCCGGGGGAAGCTTCTGCATCTCCTGGATCGTCGTTTTTTGAGGAACAGGATTCTGCTTGGTGATGAAATACAATTCCGGCTGTCTCTCCCCAGGCTTTCTCCAGCGGAAATAGAGTTTCTTACCGTTCACGGACCACATGACGCCCGAGGGCTCGCTGCCGACGAGATCCGGCCCTCGCATAATATTGTCGATGGTCATCTTGAACGGCGCGGCCGGTTTTTCGGCCGGGGCTTGAGCCGAGCTCAGCGCCGGGACGAGGCTGAGGATCAAACAGGCGGCGACGATGATGCATTTTTTTCGGGGATGAGACAAGCGGGCCTCCTTAAATTTATTGGGCTATTTTCTTATGGCATTTCCATGGGAGGGCTCGGGCAGGCTAAACCCTCCGCGGTCGCTTTGGCCGTCTCCGGATCGTCACCCTTTCCTACCCAAACGAAATGGAAGAAAACCTTTTTAAACAAAAATTGGCACGGGCGCCGAAGGTGTCTGAGCGGGGGCGGGGGCGTTTCCGGAACATTCTCTAATCCGGCACGACGTGTTGCAGCGCGTCCGGGTTGATCGTGATATAGAAATCGTTGCCCAGGTAGAGCAGCGGCGATATTTTGCGCACGTTCAACACGCCTTCGGCATTGAAGCATTTTTCTCTTTCGTGGACGGCCAGGACCTCCCCGGCAAACAAATCGTGGTCGCCGAAAGCCCGGATTTCTGCCAGCTTGCACTCGAAGGAGACGTAGGCTTCTTCGATGACGGGTGATTGGATGACTGTGGAGGGGGCCAGCTTGACCTGGAATTCCTTGAGCTTGTCCATGTCATAGGCCGATCTCCGTCCCATCTGGGCGGCAAGCTTAACGGTCTGGAAAGCGAGAAAATTCACCGTGAACTCACGGGCTTTGGATATGAGCTGGTGGGTAAAGCGTTTCTTGGAGACCAGCACGCCGAATAAAGGCGGCTCGAAGGACAGAGCGGTATGCCAGGCGCAGCTCATGAAATTGGTCTGTGCTTCCGATCGAGCCCCGACGAGGGCTACCGTGTAGGGGTAGAAATACTGGAACTTTTTGAGTTGCGACGATATTTTTTTCATGGCCACCTCCGTTTGAGATGCATGGTGCCAGTCCTAATCGAGCCCTTTGATCATGCGGGCGTTTTGGAGCAGCCATTCCTGGGTGAACAGATGCTCCCGCTTGAGGGCCAGATGGAGCTTGAGCTCGTCCTTGATCTCGCCGTCCGGCACCATGGCCACGAGCTGCTCAACCTTGGCGATCAGGTTCTGCTCGGCGGGAACCAGGCTTTTTAGGGCGGACAGCCGGCTGCGTCCGGGATACGAGACGGGCATGGGGCGAAGGCTTTTTTCCTCGCCGGAGGACGCCTTCTCCGCATTCTCGATGCGGATGACGCTGCCCATCTTGACCAGCAGCCCGGCATTCTTGTCCCAGTGCCTCATGTGGTTGACGGAGTTCTTGAACAGGCGCTGGCTGAGGTCCTGGTGGCCGCTGAAGAGGATGACGTATTTGAGATAGCGGTGCATGAGCTCGTTTTCAAGGCGCATGATCTCATGAAGGAGCGCCGCGTCTTCCCGACGGTCCACTTCGGGATTGGCCTGGAAACAGAACTCCCCGGCCTGGCCTTGTTTTTCCAGCGTCTCGATCATAAAGTCGAACTGTCGGGAATGGCGCACCTCGTCATAGGAGATATTCAGGATCATGTTCAGGACCTTGGGATAGGCGCCCTTTTTAAAACGGGCTGTCTGATAAAGGTTGGTCACGAGGTCTTCGGTGGCCTTGTCCCGCTTGAGGTTGTCGATAATCTTCGGGTAGCGGATGACCTCATCGGTTTTAAAAGACGGAACGCCTCCCATCTGGGTGATGATGACGCCGAGCTGGAGGGCGTGATACATCTCGTCGATCCCGATCTGGATGGTCTGGGCCCGCGCATCCGTCTTCTGCTTCATCACGGGATCTTCGTAGAAGAATCTTCCCTTGGGCATGGAATAGGCATGGAGGAGGTATTCGAAGCTCACGGCCCATTCATGCTCCAGGGCGATGTTCAGGAGTTTGATGGTGTCTGCGGCGGTGCCGATGATGCGCCCGATTTTTTTCATGGATTGATCTCCTTGGAGCCTATGTCCCCAAATTATAGTCAGGTTTCAATGGAAAAGCAAAAAAATGCAGAGGCTAGTCCCTGCCGACCTTTGGGGGGGAGAAAAAGCGTCGATAAATTCACCCCATAATTGATCCCAAGAGGTGATTGATCGGCCATTTTTCATATGTCAACATATGGGCATTCGCGGCCTTATGGTGCGAGTAGACCTCATCCAAGGCTACGCCAAGGTTGTGAAAAGGGGAGAGGGCTTTTGGCCCTCTCCCAACCCCTCCTTTCAAAGGGCTCCCTTGAGTCGATATAGAGTCAAGGGAGTACTCTATATTGCTTTTTCCGGCCGTTCCATGTAACTAATACCCAAAGAGATGAAACGAGAGACGACGGACGCCCCGATCCCCAAACTGCGGCCGGACTTGGAAATCGTCCCGACGACCTACCAGGGCCAGCCGGGCTATATTGTCCGGGATCTTCTGGGTCTCATCCAGAAGCCCTTGCTCCTGCAGGGAGACGCCCTGAACCTGCTGAGCCTGGCCGACGGAAAGCGGACTGTCCGCGATCTGCAGCTGCTGCTCGTCCGCGGCAGAGGCGGTGTGTTCGTCAGCGCGGAGAGCATCGAAAAACAGTTCGCCGAGCTCGACCGGATTTTTTTATTGGACAGCGAGCGGTACCGGGAACGAAAACGTCAGCTGGTTGATGCCTATGCCCGATTGAAGGTTCGGGAAGCCGCCCTTGCCGGCCAAAGTTATCCGGGCACAAAAAAAGAGCTCGAGCGATATTTGGATTCGATCCTGGAGCTTGGCCAAGAAGGGAGCGGAGACAAGGACGGCGGAGCCGTTTGCGCTTTGGCCGCCCCGCACATCGACTTCCCCATCGGCGGCAAGCTGTATGGCCAGGCCTATTGTGCCGTCCGGCATCTGCGTCCTCAAAAGATCATCGTGCTCGGCACCGGACACGGCCTGGACGAGGGATATTTTTCCCTGACCGAAAAGGATTTTGAGACGCCTCTCGGACGGGCCAAGACGGACAGGGCCTCGGCCGAAACCCTTAGAAAGGCCGGGGGCCGGGCCATCGCTCCCCATGACCTTGCACACCGCCGGGAGCATTCCATCGAGTTCCAGGTTGTTTTTCTCCAGCGGCTTTTCGGCGAGAGCTGTTGCCTCCTGCCCATTCTCTGCGGATCGTTCACGGCAAAACTGGCCCGGGTTTCCCGGGCTTCAGAAATCCCCGGGGTCGGAGGTTTTCTCCGAGCCTTGAAAGCGATCGTCGACGAGGCCGGCGATCGAGGGCTGGTCGTGGCCGGCATCGATTTTTCTCACATCGGGCCCAAGTTCGGCCATCGTCAGCGGGCCGCTTCGATGCTCCTGGAGGCGAGGCAGCATGATCAAGCGTTGATCGAGGCTTGTCTAAACGGCGATGCCGTGGCTTTTTGGGGGGCATCGAAACGGGTCAAGGATGAATACAACGTCTGCGGTTTCTCCTCGCTGGCCTGTCTGCTGGAACTGCTGCCCCCGTCGCGCGGCGCGCTTCTCGGCTATGATTTCTGGCAGGAGGAAGCGACCCAGTCGGCCGTCAGCTTCGCCGCCATCAAGTTCATCAAGATCTAAGAGCATGTCGAAAGACATTCGATGAGCGATATTCATAGATTTGATGATCTTCCATTTCGTGTGGGTCGGAAAGGGAAACGCTCCGGAGCGTTTCCCAGACGATTTTTTTCTACAGGAAATGGAAAAAAACCATATGTTTTGATTCACAGGCTTGGCTTTGGGCGTTCCTTTTTTGTATAATTTCACCCATGAAGGAAGCTTCGAAGGGAGGCGCCGAATGAAAAATCGCTTTTTCGCCTTATTCCTGGTTCTTTTCCTTCCCGGCCTGATTTTCGCCCAATCCCCGGCGATCTTTGACAAATACTTCCTCGATAAGACCATGCGTGTGGATTACTTCCACATCGGCCATGCCAAAGAGGAGCTGGTCACCCTCGACCAGGTCTATCAGCAGGGCTTCTGGGCCGGCAGCAAGAAGAACCTGATCGATGGGTTCGACTACGGCCGCTATTGCATCAAGGTCTACGATTTTGCCTCGGGAACGCTCATTTTTTCCAAAGGATTCGACAGCTATTTCGGCGAGTACCAGACCACGGCTGCCGCCGGACGCGGCGTGAAGCGGACCTATCATGAATCCGCGCTCATTCCCTGTCCCAAAAACAAAATCAAGTTCAGCCTCGAGTCCCGCGACCGCCAGAACCTCTCCCATCCGGTCTATAGCTCGGAGATCGACCCGGCTTCGATCACGGTTCTCAAGAAGCCGCTGTCTTCAGGTGTGAAGGTCTTTGAGCTCCTCAAGAGCGGCGATCCCCATCAGAAAGTCGATATCGCCTTTATCGCGGAAGGCTACACGTCGAAAGAGGAGCCGAAGCTCAAAGCCGACCTGGAGCGGTTTGTCCAGGTGCTTTTCAAGCTGGAGCCGTACAAAAGCCAGAAAAATCAATTCAATATTTACGGCGTCTTCAAGGCTTCCGATGACAGCGGCTGCGACGAACCGAGCCACGGCAGTTTCAAGAACACGGCCGTCAACGCCACGTTTGATTCGCTCGGCTCGGAACGCTACGTGCTCACGGAGGACAATAGGAGCCTGCGCGACATTGCCGCCCATGTTCCCTATGACGCGCTCTTCATCATGGTCAACCACAAGCGCTATGGCGGCGGGGGCATTTACAATTTTTACTGCACGTTCACCGTGGACAATCAATGGTACGAATACCTTTTTCTCCATGAGTTCGGGCATTCCTTCGCCGGGCTCGGCGATGAATACTACACCTCGGATGTCGCCTACAATGAATTTTATCCCAAGGGCGTCGAGCCGCGGGAGGCCAACATCACGGCCCTTCTCGACCCCAAAAACATGAAATGGAAAAAGATGGTCGGACCGGGCATCGAGATTCCGACGCTTTGGGAGAAAGCGGAGTTCGATCAGAAAGACAACGCCTACCAGAAAGTCCGGCAGGACATCAATGGCAAGATCGCCAAGATGAAGCGAAGCGGCGCGCCGGCGGCCGAGGCGGCCAAGGTGGAAGCGGAGTCCGAGCTCCTGTCCAAGGAACATGCGGATTGGGTCGATCAGTTTCTCGCCAAGAGCAAGTATGCCGGGAAAATCGGTGCTTTTGAGGGGGCGGGATATGCGGCCAAGGGGCTGTACCGGCCGGCCGTGGACTGTCTGATGTTCACCAAGGGGACGAAGCCTTTCTGCAGAGTCTGCGAAGAGGCTGTCCGCCGGATGATCCAATTTTACTGTGAATAAGCTAATTTTTATTCAGTTTTTGATTTCTTTCCGATTGGAGGCTCCGATGATGATCAGATTCCTTAGGACAACCGCTCGGTGTATTCTTGCCGTATTCCTTCTGAGCAGCCTGGCTTCTTGGGCCGCCCAGGACCGACGCAGCGTGATCTATGACCTGGGCATGGAGCTGGAACGGCTGTCCACCAGCCTGGCCCAGGAAAGCTTCGACCACTTCAAGGGTTGGAACGGAACGATCTCCGACCAGGAGCAGGCCATCCTGTTCAAGTCAGAGGCCTTTGCCGCTTCCTGCCGTCTTTTTTTGAGGCTGACCGAAGCCCGCTCCGGCTATTACCGGGATGATTTTTTGCGGACGAATATCTACAACGCCTTCACCTATCTGGCCGGCTCGTTCAGCGACGCGGAAGAGGAAATGCGAAAAGGCGGCGTGATGCCCTACTCTCTTTCCGACTGCCGCAAGATCCTCAGCCGCATGGAGCGTGAGTTCTCGCAGTGGCCGGCGGCGGACAACCTGGCCTACCTGGACCAGAGGTACGTCAAGGCCAGGGACGCCACCGTCTATTTGATCGAGCGATCAGGCATCGGCAATTACGTCCGCCTGCCTTTCAAGAACCTGGAAAGCCTGTGGCGCTATAACTATGACCGCAACCGGGGCAAGGACCCCTGGAAGTATCTGGTTGAAGTTTCTTACAACACGCTGGACAAGATGAGGAAAGGCCGGATGATCGACCTGACCTTTGAAGGCCGGATGGTCATCGAGCAGGGCGTGCGCCGCGACCGTCCCGTCTATTTGATCGAAGGCGGAAAAAAACGCGGCCTGACCCGGGCCGATCTCGTCAATCGCTACGGCGGCTGGAGCAAAGTTTATGAAGTGCCGCGGGAAGTCATCGACAGCTACCCGGATGGTGATCCGATCCTTTAAAAAAGAATGAGCCCCGGGGAGGGGTTTGAAGTGCGGGCTGTTGTCAGCAAAAGGGGGGTTGATGATGGGAACCAAAAAGGTGGGGGCTTTCTCCAGCCCGCGCAAGAAAGCCGAACCTATTATAACTCGAAAAAAATGAAACGCAAGCAAAATTTTAAAATATTCAAAAATTTTTTTTACCGCGAAAGTCTTCTTGACAATGTTCCCTTTTTCTTATATTACTTGGACAAGACACAATCATGAATTCTAAGATGCTGATAAACTCGAGAATGCCGGAGTGCGGAACGGAAGGAATAAAATTAAAAATGGAGGTTAAATAAAATGGCGTATGAATTCAAGAATTCCAAAGGGGTTGCCTACTATCTTCACTCCAGGGAAGTGACGTTGAAAGGGGGGCGCAAACAAAGAATCTATTATTTTGCCCGTGACGTTCGGCCGGGCGCATTGGATGCCGTTCCGCCGGAATACATGGTCATCGAGACGACCAAGACCGGCATGCCCATTCTCAAGAAAAAATAAATCTTCTGAAATTTCCGGGGGAGGTACCGGGACGCTCCGGAAACGCCGGCGGATCGGTGCCTTCCTTTTCTGTTTATCTCTTCCGTTAAGGGCCGGGCTTGACCCGCGTCAAAGGCTTTGACCCAAAATCCTCTTCCGGATATACTCACAGTATGAATCCTTCAGCCAAAAAAATCCTCGTTTTGTTGTCCGTCATCGGCCTGGCCCTGGCCGGCTGCGGAAAGAACAAGGCGACGCCGCCGGCGCCGGGTGAAGCCAAGGTCTTCAAAATCGCCGTGATCCCCAAAGGGACGACGCACGAGTTCTGGAAATCCATCCACGCCGGCGCTTTGCAGGCCGCCCGCGAGCAGGGCGTAGAGATCCTTTGGAAGGGACCGCAGAAAGAGGATGACCGGGCCCAGCAGATCACGGTCGTGGAAGACGTCATCAGCCGCGGCGTGGCCGGGATCGTCCTGGCGCCGCTCGACGACCGCGCCCTCTGCCGTCCCGTCCAGGATGCCATGAGGGAGAAGATCCCCGTGATCATCATCGACTCCGGCCTGCAGGGCAAGGACTATATCAGCTTCGTGGCCACGGACAACTATCAAGGCGGCGTGCTCGCTGCTAAACGGATGGGCGAGCTTCTCCAGGGCCAAGGAAGAATATTCCTCATCCGCTACCAGGAAGGCTCGGCCTCGACGACGGAGCGGGAGCGGGGATTCCTGGAAACCGTCCAAAAAGAATTTCCGGGTTTCAGGCTGCTGGTCAAAGACCAGTATGCCGGCTCGACCACCGAATCCGCCTACCAGCTGGCCGAAAACCTGATCGGCCGCTTTCCCGACGTGGAGGGCATCTTCTGTCCCAATGAATCCAGCACCTTCGGAACGCTGCGCGCCCTTCAAGAGTCCCAGCTGGCCGGCAAGGTTAAGTTCGTCGGATTCGACAGCTCGCCCAAGCTCGTCCAGGCTCTTCGGGACGGCCATCTCCACGGACTGGTCCTTCAGAATCCCGTGAAGATGGGATACCTGGGCGTCACCGAAATGGTCCAACACCTCCGCGGCCAGAAAATCCCCGAGCTCGTGGACACGGGCGTCTATCTCGCGACAAAAGAAAATATGGACACGGCCGAGATCAAGGCCCTTCTAACTCCAGACCTCTCGATACTGGATTGATGGATCACAACCCCGCCGACACGTTGTCCCTCGAAATGAGGCGCATCACCAAGCACTTCGGGGCGACTTTCGCCCTCGACGATGTCAATTTTAGGCTCCGGAAAGGCGAGGTCCATGCTCTGCTCGGCGAGAACGGAGCTGGAAAAAGCACCCTGGTCAAGATCATCAGCGGCGCCGTCAGGCCCGACCGGGGCGAAATGCACCTGGACGGCCGGCCCTACGGTCCGACCGATCCGCTCGAAGGACGTCGGAGCGGCGTTTCGATGATCTACCAGGAGCTGAACCTGGCGCCCCACCTTACGGTCGAAGAGAATATCATGCTCGGCACGGAGGTCCATAAGGCCGGATTTCTCAAGCGGCGCGATGTCCGGAAGAAAGTCCGGGAGACTTTAGAATTTCTCCATCATCCGGAAATCTCTCTCGATATCCCGGTCCGCCGACTGAGCGTCGGCGCCCGCCAGGTCGTCGAGATTTCCCGGGCCATCATGGACCGGGCGACGATCCTGGTCATGGACGAGCCGACCAGCAGCCTGACCCAGGAAGACACCGAACGGCTGTTCCAAGTCATTCGGAAACTCAAGGACGAAGGCGTCAGCATTATTTATATCAGTCATTTTCTGGAAGAGGTCCAGGCCGTCGCCGACAGCTTCACCGTCCTCCGCGACGGGAAAAACGTCGGGTCCGGGCCCATGGCGGAGGCCGGGCTCGAAGAGCTCATCCAGCTCATGGTCGGCCAGAAGATGCGGGACCTCTTTATCCGCACCGAACGCCGGCGCGGAGAAGCCCTGCTGTCCTTAAAAAACCTGAAGGGCAAGAATATGCAGGAACCTCTGAGCCTTGAGCTTCACCGCGGCGAGATCCTGGGGCTGGCCGGGCTGATCGGCGCGGGCCGGACCGAAACGCTGCGGACGATCTTCGGCCTGGACCCCCTGGAAGAGGGCAGCATCGAGGTTGTCGGCCGGCCGGGCTTGAAGACGAAACCCTGGTCGCGGATCGAGCAAGGCATGGGGCTTCTCAGCGAAGACCGCCAGGGCGAAGGCCTGGCCATCTCCAGGTCGATCATGGACAATGTCACGCTCAGCCGATTTGCTCCCTATAAGCGCTTTGGAATGCTGAGGGTCAAAAAGCGGGCCCAAGCCGTCGCCGGCTGGATCGACTCCTTAAAGATCAAGGCCCTGAGCCCCGCTCAGCCGGTGTCCAGCCTTTCCGGAGGGAACCAGCAGAAAGTCGCCCTCGCCCGCCTTCTCCATCAGGAAGCGGACATTCTGCTTTTGGACGAGCCGACGCGGGGCATCGATGTCATGAGCAAATCCCAGATCTATGAATGGATGAGTCAGCTCGCGGCCAAGGGGAAGGCCCTTCTTTTTGTCAGCTCGTATTTTCCGGAGCTGCTCGGAGTTTGCGACACGATCGCCGTCTTTTATCGGGGAGAGCTTGTGGCTGTCCGGCCGGCCCGCGAGTGGGGCGATGAAAGCCTGATGGCGGCGTCAACCACCGGGAGAGCATGAGAAATCCATGAAAAGAAAATCAAAACTCCGAGCCTTGATCAACCTGCTGGCCCCCTTCCTGGGCCTGATCCTTGTCCTCGTGATTTTTTCCTCGATCCCGGATGTCCAGTCCCGGTTCTTGCGGGCGGCCAACCTCAAAAGCGTGGCCACCCAATCCGTCATCGTCGCGCTCGGCGCCCTCGGCATGACCTTGATCATCATCAGCGGCGGGATCGACCTTTCGGCCGCTTCCAACATCGCCCTCTCCAGCGTCGTCACGGCCTACGCCATCAATGCCGGCCTCCCGCCTCTTTTGGCCATCGTCCTGGGAATGGCCACCGGAGGCCTCGTCGGATTCATCAACGGCAGCTTGATCACAGGGCTGCGACTGGTCCCGTTCATTATCACTCTGGGCATGATGGGGATTGCCCGCGGCGTGGCCAAGTGGATGGCCGGGAACCAGAAAATCGATGCTCCCCTGACCTGGGTGAACGAGCTTATGGCCAAATCGCCGCAGCCCTCTTGGCTGCTGCTCGCGCCGGGCGTCTGGCTGATGATCTTCCTGGCCGTGGCCACGGCCGTCCTCCTGCGTTATACAGTCTTCGGCCGGCATGTCTTCGCCATCGGGTCGAACGAGGCGACGGCTCGCCTCTGCGGCGTGAGGACAAAGCGGGCCAAGATCATCATCTACTCGCTGGCCGGGCTTTTCTGCGGGCTCAGCGGCGTCATGGAATTTTCGCGGCTCACCGTCGGCGACCCGACGGTAGCGGTGGGACTCGAGCTCGATATCATCGCCGCCGTCGTCATCGGCGGCGGCAGTCTGAGCGGCGGCGAAGGCAGCATCCTGGGTTCGATGATCGGCGTTTTCATCATGTCCTTCTTGCGGAACGGGTGCACGATGATGGGCTGGCCCAACTACATCCAGGAGATCATCATCGGCGTCATTATCGTGGCCGCCGTGAGCCTGGACCAGATCCGCCATCGCCGGAGCGCTTGAGAAAACCTCTTCCATGAGACATAAAAAAGAGCCGAGGCCGGTCAAGGTCATCCACGCCCGCGCTCCGATCCGGGTCAATGACATCGGGGGCTGGACGGACACTTGGTTTGCCGTCGAGGGCAAGGTTCTCAACCTGGCCGTCATCCCTGGTGTCGAGGTCCAGATCAAAGTCTTTGAAAACAGCCGGCATGAACGGCGGCGGATCATCGTCCATGCCGAAAATTTTCGAGAGACATTCCGGATGGATCCCGATGAGCCGAGCCGCGATCCGCACGCCCTGCTTCAATTCACGATCGCCGGCCTTCCCGTCGCCAAGGAATTCCGGCTGGAGATCAACCTCTGCTCGCCCGTTCCGGCCGGGATTTCCACCGGCACCTCGGCCTCGGTCTGCGTCGCCCTGCTGGGCGGGCTGAACCAGCTCCAGGCGAAAAAATATGGGTGGGCGGAGATCGCCTCGCTTGCCCATAGGGTGGAGACCGAAAAACTCGAACAGCAAAGCGGGGTCCAGGACCAAATCTGCGCGGCGCACGGAGGAGTATCTTTTATCCACATGCGCCGTTATCCGGAGTCTGCCGTCCGAAAGGTCCGCGTCGAGGACCGGGTCTGGCATGAGCTTGACCGGAGGTTGTGTCTGGTCTATTTAGGGAAGCCCCACCGCTCTTCTTCTATGCATGATTATGTCATTGCCGAACTCGAAGCCGGCGGGCCCCAGCTCGAATACATCCGGCAGCTTGCGGGCATCGCCCAGGAAGCCAAAGGATATCTTGCCGCCGGCGATTTCGAGGCCTACGGCGATGCCATGATCCGCAACAACGAATGTCAGAGGGGGCTTCATTCGCGCCTCATCGCCGAGGAAGCGGACGCGGTCGCGGGGCTGGCCAAGACGTGGCGGGCGGCCGGCTGGAAGGTCAACGGAGCCGGAGGGAAGGGGGGCTCCATGACCGTCCTGGCCAGCGAAGATGACGGGCTGCGGCGGCAGATGATCCAAAGAATCAATGCCCTCGGCAAAGGCATCCGGATCATCCCGGTCTCCTTATCCCATGCCGGCCTTGAAGCTTGGGAAGTTTGAAACCAAGGACAAAGGAATTGGACAGACCCTTGTCTAATTAATCTCAAGACCAATTTAGGAGGTTTGTCATGAGGAAATGCTTAACAGCCCTGACGATCATCGGATTTCTTTTTCTGACTGTGGGCGGATCTGCCCAGCAGCCCCCGGCGAAGCCGGAAAAACCGGCCAAGCCTGCGCCCGGCCCTCAAGGCCCATTGGCCAATCTGAAGGATTTCTTGAAGCTGACGCCTGAGCAGGAAGCTAAGCTCAAAGATTTCGAGAAAGCGCGCCAGGGAGAGATGAAAGCTTTCCGCGAGCAAATGCAGAAGCTCCGCGGTGAGCTGAATCCGCTTCTCAAGGACCCAAAGGCCGATCAGAACAAGATCAACGGGCTGATCGACCAGATCTCGAAGCTCAATGCCGACCGGATGAAAAAAGGCCTTGCCAACCGGAACCCCCTGCAGAAGATCCTGACCCAGGAACAGCTGGATAAGCTGAACCAGGTGAGAGGCCGGATGATGAGGCAGGGGATGATGATGAGAGGCCGCGGCATGGGTATGGGCAGAGGCATGGGCTCGGGCCGCGGACAGCTTATGCAAAGAGGCCGGTTCATCGGACCCAGGGGACAACAGTTTATGGGACCCGGACAGAGAGGTTTCGGAGGACGTGGAATGATGGGCCCTGGCTCGGGCAGAACCTGGCGTTTGATGAGACGACCCGGCATGTGGCCCGGCTGGTGGCGGTAAGAACCTGAACTTGAAAGAGCTCTTCTCCTCCCCCCGTTTCTCCCTTCCTGGTGAGGGGAGAACGGGGGGATTTTTTTAGGTGACCCCCCTATCTATCATCTGTCCTGATTCTAGGACAGCCAGCTTCTCTTTTTTCTCGATACCCCCCCTGTCAACAGGGGAGAAGTTTGGCACATTTTTTGCCTTAGAGAAGGGTGGAAGGAGAAAAAAGATGAAAAAACTCATCATGATCGCAACGGCATTGGTTGTAATTTTCCCCTTTCTTGCGTTCAGCCAACAAGAAAGCTATTACAGCGGCAGTTATACCCGTTTGAGCTATGTCAAGGGCGACGTCTATATCCAGCGGGCCCAGGATCTTGGCTACGAAAAGGGTGAAGTGAACCTTGTCGTCATTGCCGGCGATAAGCTCGGGACAAGGGAAGGCAGAGCGGAAATCCAGCTCGGCCGGAGAAACTATCTCCGCCTGGACCGCGATACCCTGGTCGATCTGGTCAACCTTCCCAGCCGCGACGCCGACCTGACCAAACTGCACCTCATGTCCGGCAGCATCTATGTCAGAGTCAACAACCTGGACCGGGAGAAAAACTTCGAGATCCATACCCCCGACGCCTCATTCTATCTGATGCAGGAAGGCCTGTACCGGATCGATATCCTTGAGAGCAAGGAAACCGAATTCAGAGTTTACAGCGGCTCCGCCGAAGCGGCGGCCGAAGAGGGCTCGGTCCTGGTCCAGGACGGCGAACAGGTCACGGCTGCCAACGGCCGCTTCATCTCGTCCCCCGGCTCTCTCTATTCCCGGCGCGACGATTTCAGCGACTGGAATGCCGGCCGCGACGCGATCTTCGCGCGGCGCCTGACAAAGACCTACCTTCCCGTGGATTACTCCGATTACGAGTACGAGCTGTCGAGCTACGGCCGCTGGGCCTACGAAGCTCCTTACGGCAATGTCTGGGTTCCGACGATCAGCGACTACGATTGGCGGCCCTATTACAACGGCCGCTGGGCCTGGTATCCGATCATCGGCTGGACTTGGGTTTCTTACGAGCCGTGGGGCTGGTGCACATCCCATTACGGCCGATGGGGCTGGCGGTTTGGCCTCGGCTGGTACTGGATTCCCCAAAATCATTGGGGTTGGGGCCCGGCCTGGGTTCATTGGTACCATGGATATGACCACTACGGCTGGTGCGCACTGAGCTACTATGACCGTCCGGGCGTCATCCTCAACAACCATTTCTACGACCGCTACGACCGCGATTATTTCCCCGGCAACTCTCGAAGCCTGGTCGTTGTCAACAGGAACCAGCTCCAATCGCCGAGGTTGAGGGGGGCCGCCCTGAACCAGAGGGCCGTCGAACGCCTTGGCAGGATCCAGCTCCAGGCTTCGCAACCGAATATTCGGCCGGTCCTTAGTGGAGATAGTGCGACGAGGTCCGGCGCCATGAAGGCCTTTTCTCGAGAAAACTTGAGAGATGTCGGAAAGGGCTTTGTCTCGGGCCAAAGACAGCTAAATCCCCAGGAGATCCGCCCGTCGGTCCAGAATAAAATTCGCGGGTCCGGCGCTTCGAGCGCTTCCGGAGCGTCGCCCAGCAAAGCCGTCAACAATAAGGACCTGGAGAGGTTCAAGGAGGAGCGCGGGATCCGGCGCCAGGATCTGAACCAGCCTTCTCAACTCCCTCAACGGAATGACGAGGGCGTTTCGTCCGGCACCATCAAGTCCAGGAAGGACACCCAGGATTCGTTCAAGCCGATGTCGGGAAGCGAGATGAAGCGGGAGATCCGCTCGTTCCCGTCCCAGCGTTCCTCTGAGCTTCCGTCTTCAGGATCACAAGTAAGATCTGGAGAGCTCTCTCCGTCTCGCGCCAAAGAATTTTCTGCCCCCAAGATTGAAGAACGAGGTTCCCGGAACTCCCTATCGATCAGGGAATCCCAGGACCGAGGCACGATACGATCTTATCCGTCCCGGAAAAGTGAGGGAGAGGCGTCCTCTCCCTCCTCCTCTTTCCGGTCATCGGGGGCGAGAGAAGAGCGGAAGATCGAGGAAAGGGCCAGTGCTCCCCGCTTTGAAAGGAAAGAATCCTCGTTAAATCCATCTGAAAGTCGGTTCCTCAGAGAATACCAGCCGAGAAGCTCGGGTTCGTCTTCTTCGCGGGATGATGCCATGGGCCGGATGATCCAGGAGCGCTCGAGCTCGAGAGAAGCTCCGCCGGTCCAGAGTCCTTCGCGATCGGCGATTAAAGAGCGGGGGTCGAGTGAACGGGGCGGCAGCCCGAACGGTTTTCTTTCCAGCTATGAGTCGAGATCTTCCTC